>NZ_JBLIEK010000065.1:0-21471 GCF_047632995.1 Psychromonas sp. | reverse complement strand
TTAAAGATGACCGATGGCGTTGTATCAAAAGCCGCTGAGCTTTCAGGAAGAAACAGAACCGATTTTTACAAGCTGCTGAAAAAACATCACCTTAATATAGAGGACTATAAATTAGAGCAATCTGATTAAGTAACGGCCCTTTCACTAAACCACAAAGCCTCAGTATACGAGGCTTTGTTAATGATTAGGAATTGCACTAAAACACTATTCAATATTCTGAACCTGCTCGCGCATCTGCTCAATTAACACTTTGCACTCTACCGCCGCGGCGGTGATCTCGCTGTTAATCACTTTTGAGCCTAATGTATTTGCTTCACGGTTAAATTCCTGCATCATAAAATCTAAACGGCGCCCTACCGGACCGCCTTTTTGTAAGACATTACGGCTTTCCGAAATATGTGAATCTAAACGATCCAACTCTTCTGCGACATCAGATTTCTGTGCGATCAAAACCAGCTCCTGCTCAACACGGTTACTGTCTAAATCTACATGCGCATCCTCGAATTTTTTAAGAATACGCGCCTTTTGCCATACTTGTATTTCCGGCATAAATGAACGAACTTTGTTTGCCTGTTCGCTGATAGCGGCTAAACGCTGCTCAATAAATTCGGCAAGGTTGCCTCCTTCTGCCGCGCGCGAGTCGATAAATTCATTCAGTGTTTCTTTAAAAGCTGTCATTAACTCAATCGTTATCGCATCCGAATCCTGCTCGGGTGCCTGCATTACGCCAGGCCATTTCAGGATATCAATTGGGTTTAATGCCCCCGACCCTGCTTTATCAAGTACCCATTGCGCATTTTGAATTAGTTGTGCCGCCAATTCTTGATTCATACACAGCGCATCACTATTACCGTTATTTGCATCAAAACGTAAGCTACATTCTATTTTCCCACGCTGCAGCGTCTTACGGAAAATTTCTTTTAATTTAGCCTCAATACCACGAAACTGTTCAGGAAGGCGAAAGTAGGTCTCTAAATAACGTTGGTTTACAGAGCGAATTTCCCATACTGCGGTTCCCCAATCACCTTTAAATTGCTTGCGTGCAAATGCTGTCATGCTATAGATCATAATAACCTCTTTTAATTTGCTTCTTTTTAGGAGATGTAGGCAGTATAACCGAGTAAGTCGAAAAGATGCTATGGTAACAGGCGGTTACGGAGTAATTTAATGAAACAAAAAATAACTTGCCATATTATTGGCGGATTTTTAGGGGCCGGAAAAAGCCGTTTGATTGAGCAGCTACTCAGTTATAAACCCGTCCATGAAAAGTGGGCGGTACTGGTTAATGAGTCGGGTAATTATCATTATCCTAAAGAGCGTTGTCTGGCCAACAATATTTTCATTAAAGAGATTTATGGCGGCTGTTTATGCTGCAGTGCGGGTATGCCCTTTCGTGTTGCTTTAAATAAGCTCATTAAAGAGGCTGCTCCGCAAAGAATTTTTATTGAACCGGCAGGCGCCGGCCATCTGATTAATATTAAAAAATTATTACAAGGTCAGTTTTACCTGCCTGTGTTAGATCTTCAAGCGACTGTCTGCCTGCTATCTGACAAACAGCTTGGTGATAATAGATATCTACAAAATGCAGGTTATCTGTCATTAATTGAGCAAGCAGATCAGTTGTGCATTGCGGAGCAGGGAGATAACAGACTGGCAGAAAAAATAGCTAAGAAATATTCGAAGCCGCTTTATCTGTTACAGCACAATAAACTCGATCTGGCATTCTAATGGGAGATTATACGGCCGAGCTCCTGCCCTGCGTCAATCATCGCCTCAAATTCATCCACCAGCCCGTTTTTATTTAAAGTCAGGTAATCCGTTAATGTGGCAGGAAAACGCGCCACTATCATCTCAGCTGACAAGCCCGCCCCCCAAGCAAAACGGGCAAAAACAGCCAGGCGAATCAGAATTGCTTCTTTCGATGGCTGTTCATATGAGAGAGGATCGAGTTGCTGCTCTATCGCATCACAAAATACCGTTGAAAAATTCCAATGTTTGGCAAGCTCAGCGCCCACTTGGCTATAATCAAAACCAAAGGCTTCACGTTGTGCAGCTAAACGCGGCTCGCCTGTTTCAATCGCCAATGCAATCAGAGAACACTCCTCAGGTTTTAATATTTGCAGTAACAGTTCGCCAATATTATGCAGCATTGCACAGGTGAAGGCGGTTTCCTGATTAACGTTGGTATGTTGTGCCAGGGCTTTAGCAATACTGGCGGTCGTGAAGGTATCTTTCCAAAACTTGTTTTTATCAAAACCAGGGGTTTTAGGAAAAACATTCGATAATGATGTGGCGACAACGATCCGACGAATCTGATTAAAACCTAAACGAACAACGGCACGGTCAATTGATTCCACCTCTTTGCCACGACGATAAGCCGCTGAATTGGCCATTCGAATCACTTTTGCACTGAGCGACTGATCCATACCAATTTTTTTAGCAATCTCTCCCACACGGGTATCTTCATCTGAGAAGCTTTCCATTAATTCGAGTAATAGAATCGGCAACACAGGTAGTTGTTTTACATCTTTAAATAGTTGTGAAAGTTCAAGCATTTCACATTCCCTTACGTATTAATAATATGGTATAGACAAATCAGATTGCAGAGATAAATTCATCTGCGTTCAATCAACATCAGTAATAGCTACAAAATTAGGCTGTTATGCCTATAAAATCAATGATCAATAGGGGCTTTATTGAAGTGACGCAAATTGAAATCCATTTATGCTTTTATATTGGCAAAACTGTTTCAATTTTTGTTGGATTTCCATAACTTCAGTAAATTTATAGTTCCGTTTAAAGCTTGTCCCCCAAACAACGCCTGGCCAGCACTTATCCGATTCTGTCCGCGCAATAATATGGATATGCATCTGCTTAACAATATTGCCTATGGATGCCACATTAAGTTTATCGCAGTCAAAGTTGTTATGGACAAATTCACTGAGTAAATTAATGTCGCGTTGCAGCAAATCCTGCTGTTCTTTGGCAAGCAAATACAGTTCAGTTTGCTCAGTTTTCGGTACAATAACAAACCACGGGAAATAACTGTTATTAAGCAATAACCATAAACTGTGTTCACTTTCTGCAAGCAGATAACAGTCTTTTTGTAAACGCGAGTCTAATTGAAATGTCATGTTTTTCCTTTGTAAGGATTTTATAGTAGATTGTAACCTAGCTTATAGGATTTGCCCGAAAATGGAATTGATGTTGTTTATCACTTATCGGTAAAAACAAGATTAGTGTGATCTGCTGCAAACTTATATAGAAGTAAAGACGTGGATAAAAAGAGTTTTAAACTCATGATTAGATACTTTAAAATTGCTAAACTAGCTTATCTTGAATAGCCTACGACTTGGAAATGCAGATTCACTATTGCCAAGCAGCTTGAGCGTCATTTAGATAAAACTTTTGATCATGAATCGGTAATGCAAGGATTTAACCATGAAATTTAGCCCATGCGTCAACCAATGCACCAGTGATGGCACTTTTTGTCAGGGATGTGGACGCACTCATACTGAAATTAGAGACAGCAAAGCACTGATAGGCAAAGTGGTGGCGCATCTTTTTGAATATGGATACGAAGATCCGGAAAATTTCTTGAAAGTACTAGAGAAGAAATCACTGGCTCGATTAACTCAATTACAAGATAAAAAGCGTAAATAAAATGGCCAAACAAAAAAATAGCGAGATCTCAGTAGAAACCCAAGATGAGGCGATGGTGGTTGCGAAAAAAACGCAAAAACCGGGTCAAAAAAAAGAGCAGACGCGTTTAATTGCGCAAGGAATCCAAAAAGGGATCGCTGAATACAAAAAATCTGTGAAAAGCAAACAGCGCCAAGCAGATAAAGCTAAAAAGAAAAAACAGCCAGAAAATCAAACCACTGAGTTAGAAAGTGAAAATGAAAGTCAAACAGAAAAGAGTCACCGCACTCCTTGGATTTTATTGCTGTTAAGCTGGATTGGTTTTGCAGCTTATATTTTTTATAATCGCTAACAACTTAATGATCAACAAATTTGATAAAGCTTGGCTTGTCATAGTCACAAAAACTTAAAGGAATAACCATGATTAAAGTTATTGTAAACGGCGCTAAAGGGCGCATGGGTAGCGAAGCTGTTAAAGCAATTAGTAACGATTCACAATTACAGCTTGTTGGCCAGTGCGATGCGGGTGATGATCTTGCTGCTTTAATCAAGCAAAGTGATGCACAAGTGGTCGTTGATTTAACCGCCGCGTCAGCCGGTTTTACTAACACGCAAATTATTTTAAATGCGGGCGCCTGTCCGGTAATAGGTACCAGTGGTTTTCAAGTTGAACAGGTCAAGCAACTGCAGGCGTTGGCAACACAAAAACACCTTGGCGGCTTAATCGCGCCGAACTTCTCTGTGGGCGCAGTTTTAATGATGAAATTTGCAGCAGAGGCAGCCAAATACCTGCCGGATGCCGAGATCATTGAAGCGCATAGCCCGCAAAAAGAGGAAAGCCCCTCCGGTACTGGTATGCGCACTGCAGAGCTTATTGCTGCTGCACGTACTAAGGCCGCTATAGTCTGTAGCGATAAAGAGCTAATTGAAGGTGCGCGTGGTGCAGAGCTGCAGGGTGTCAAACTTCACTCTATTCGTTTACCCGGTGTGGTTGCACAACAAACCGTCTTTTTTGGCGGTTTAAGTGAAACATTAAAAATTGAGCATAACTCTCAGCACCGCGAATCATTTATGCCGGGTATCTGCTTGGCATGTAAAAAAGTGGTTACACGCAACGAGTTAGTTTATGGGCTTGAACATTTGATGGATTAATTGTCTTGATTTAGGCAATGGCTCAGATAATGAAAAACGCCAGCATTTTTGCTGGCGTTTTTCATTTTAAATCACTTAGCTTTTTATCATTTAGCTTTTTATCACTTAATAACGATAAAGAACGAACCGCCATTGCGATTAATCTGCAGTAAAAGTGCAGACTTGTTTCTTTTTAACGCCTTCTTAAATGATTCCATATCGACAACACGCAGTTGATTGGCCGCAACAATCAGATCCCCAGCCCTTAAGCCACTATAAGATGCAATTGAATTTGGTGCTAAACGCGTCACAACTACACCATTACCATCAGGCTCATTTTCAAAGTAAGCGCCCTCCAGCAGCGGATGTAATTTACCGTCACTGTATGTGGAAGACTGCGGTTCGCCAATTTTTACTTGTAACTGTTTTTCTTTGCCGTCACGTAAAATCGTAACCGCTACCTTATCGCCTATCTGTTTTATGCCGATACGACTGCGTAATTCGCCCGTTGAAGTGATCGCCCTGCCATCAAGCATAATAATAATATCACCTGATTTTATTCCGGCTTTTTCTGCCGGAGAATCTTTACTGACACTGGTTATCAGTGCGCCAGACTGGCCATTTTTCAAAGCAAAGGCCTCGCGTAGATCGGGAGTAATATCTTGGATACCCACGCCAATCTGGCCACGACGTACCTCGCCATGGGCAACAATTTGCAGCATGCTGGCTTTTGCCATATTAGCCGGAATAGCAAAGCCAATACCGACATTACCTCCTGAAGGCGCAATAATAGCAGTGTTGATCCCCACCAGCTCTCCCGCTAAATTGACCAATGCACCGCCGGAATTCCCCGGGTTAATCGAAGCGTCGGTCTGAATGAAATTTTCATAGCCTTCGATGCCTAAACCGCTTCTGCCCAACGCGCTGACGATACCCGTTGTCACCGTTTGACCCAAACCAAAGGGGTTGCCGATAGCAATAACAAAGTCGCCAACCTCCAAAATACTTGAATCGGCAATATTGATTTGCGTTAAGTTATCCGCTTGCACCTTTAAAATCGCAATATCTAATTCCGGATCTGAGCCGACCAATTTAGCTTCATAACTGCGGCCATCTAATAATGAGACTCTTACTTCATCTGCATTTTTAACAACGTGGTAATTAGTCATAACAATACCATCCAAAGCATTCACTATGACGCCCGAACCTGCGCTGCGCTGCCGTTTTTTAGCGCGGTCTTCAGGCTCTTTGGGTTGCTGGGGCAGATTAAAAAAATGCCTGAAAAATGGATCGTTTAATAATGGGTTATCGTTATAATTCTGCGTGGAGTAGGTCGCAATATTAACCACTGCCGGATTTATTTTTTTCAATATAGGCGACAACGACGGATAGGGTTTTCCATCCGCGCTCATATTGGGAATGACCGCAAAAGATAGATTTGATATCAGGCTAATAGAAACAGCACATAGTATTAGTAAAATTTTCTTCATGTTTAACTCCCTATCGTTACATGTGGGGCTGGAAAATAGTTGCTGATAATTATCTCTTGCTACGTAAAGGTCTGTTTGTTAACACAGTCAGCACTTAACGCTGCAGCAAGTATAGTTAAGATATTGAGATAATAAGAGTAGCGCTGCGGCCTGTCAATTATCAATATGCAATGTTATTCAGCTGATTTTATTTCTAGCTGCTGCCTATTAAAAGAGAATAAAAGATATTAACCCGCGATTATCTCATTTTATAAGGAAAATCCGTCACTGGAATATTTCAACTATGCTCATATTATTAATAAAAGATAAAAGCACAGGGCAATACCAACAAATTAAGTCGGAGGATAAATGACCCTATTTGAGCGTTTTTTAAGTGTCTGGATTGCACTAGGCATGTTGATTGGTGTTATCTGCGGCATAATATTTCCCGCATTATTTACCACGCTGGGTAATTTTCAGTATGCGCAAATCAATATGGTAATTGCCGTGCTAATCTGGCTGATGATTTATCCCATGATGATGCAGGTTGACTTCACCGCTATTCGTAATGTTCACCGCCGTCCGAAAGGTTTACTGATCACCCTGGCCATTAACTGGTTAATAAAACCTTTTACTATGGCGCTGTTGGCGACCCTATTTATGCGCTACCTCTTTGGCGCCTGGATCTCGCCTGAATTAATTGATCAATATATCGCCGGTATGATTTTATTGGGTGTCGCGCCCTGCACTGCGATGGTGTTTGTCTGGAGTCAACTCACAAAAGGGGATGCTAACTACACCTTGGTGCAGGTAGCTATTAATGATCTGATTATGGTGGTGGCATTTGCGCCGCTGGCGGCCTTTTTACTCGGCGTGACCGATATCTTCGTGCCGTGGGATACCCTGCTGCTCTCTGTTTCACTCTTTGTCGTTGTGCCACTACTGGCCGGGGTCTTCACCCGTCATTTTATTAAGAACCAGGCGAGCCTGGATAAATTAAGTGCCACTTTAAAACCCCTGTCAATTATCGGCTTAGTGGGGACGGTTATTTTACTCTTTGGTTTTCAGGCGCAAACCATTTTAGCCAATCCGCTTGATATCATCTTAATTGCAATTCCCCTGACGATACAGACCTACCTGATTTTTGCGTTAGCTTATTGGTGGATGAAAAAATGGCAACAACCTCATTGTATTGCAGCGCCTGGCGCGATGATTGGCGCATCTAACTTCTTTGAACTGGCGGTTGCGGTAGCAATCAGTTTATTCGGCACTTATTCCGGCGCAGCGCTGGCCACGATAGTCGGCGTATTGGTTGAAGTACCCGTTATGCTGTCACTGGTCGCCTATGCAAATCATACGCGTCAGCAGTTTAGTTAACCTCAGCTCAGGAAAAGTAAAACGAATTGAGGTTACTTCAGCTACTACAATAGCGATTTTTTAAACACCAAATCGGTTTGTATGTCGCCCCCCATATCAAACGGGTGTGAGCCTATCTGCTCAAATCCCATCTGTTTATAAAAATGCAGTGCTGGAAAGTTCCTCTCCCATACTCCTAACCAGAGATACTCTTTTCCCGCTTGGTTGGCTAATTCAGATGCAAAATCCATTAACTGCTTGCCCAGACCTCTGCGCAGAAATGCTTTACGAATATAAAAGCGCTCAATCTCTAATGAATTTAGGTCGCCAATATCGGTCTGCGCACCGCTCTCATTTACCTTTAAAAAACCCGCAACTTGCTCTTCACAATAGATAAAGTAGAAACGGCTATCGGCCTCGTTAAATTCCACCTGCAGCTTTTCACGCGATAACGCATCACTGAGGTACTGCTGCATCAGCGCTTCACTATTACTGTCAATAAAGGTATCACGATAGGTTTCAATCGAGACCTCACGCAACAGATCGAGTTGCTCTTGACTACAAAGCTTAATGTTAACCATGAATCTCCTTTTACTACTGTGCATCAAAAATATTAATATTTAAACAAGGTTATAACCTGAATAAAAAACGAAATCCATTGTTCCATGTTACAAGCATCCTTAAACAAGGTTATTAAGCAAATCATACCTCTTACTGAGTAATCTCCCATAAGCGTGATAATTCACCCGTTTATCTGCTGTCTTATTAGTAACAGCAGTGCTAGTTTATACACATTCGTTTTTTATGTCTGTTCAGGGTATTTATGAAATTAGAATCACTTGCGTTACACCACGGTTATGAATCGGAAGCAACCACCAAAGCGGCAGCAGTCCCCATTTATCAAACCACCTCTTACACTTTTGATGATACGCAACACGGTGCGGATCTGTTTGATTTAAAAGTGCCTGGTAATATTTACACCCGCATTATGAACCCGACAACAGATGTCTTAGAAAAACGGGTCGCAGCAATGGAAGGCGGTATTGCCGCGCTTGCTGTTGCATCAGGCATGGCAGCAATCACCTATGCCATTCAATGTATTTGTGAAGTTGGCACCAATATCGTTAGCACTAGCCAGCTTTACGGTGGTACCTATAACCTATTTGCTCATTCGTTGCCAAAACAAGGCATCGAAACACGCATGCTTTCATTTGATGATTACCAGGGGTTTGAAGATGCGATTGATGAAAATACACGTGCTGTTTTCTGTGAATCGATTGGTAACCCGGCGGGTAATATTGTCGATATTCAGCGACTTGCAGATATCGCGCATAAACACGGCCTGCCGCTAATTGTTGATAATACCGTTGCCACCCCGGTTTTATGTCGCCCATTTGAGTTTGGCGCAGATATTGTGGTGCATTCACTGACTAAATATATCGGCGGCCACGGCACCTCGATTGGAGGCATTATTGTCGACTCCGGTAAGTTTGACTGGGTCGCCAATAAAGAGCGTTTTGCGATTTTAAATGAACCCGATCCCTCTTATCATGGCGTGGTTTATACCGAAGCATTCGGCGCAGCCGCTTATATCGGCCGTTGCCGTGTTGTACCTCTGCGCAACACAGGTGCGGCCATTTCACCAATGAACTCCTTCCAAATTATGCAGGGTTTAGAAACCTTATGTTTACGGATGGAGCGCCACTGTGAAAATGCAGAAAAACTGGCAAAATACTTAAGCAACCATCACAAGGTAGAGTGGGTTAATTATGCAGCCCTTGAGAGCAGCGCCTATTACCAAACTTGCCAAAAAATATGTGGCGGTAAAGCGTCGGGGATTTTAAGTTTTGGTATTAAAGGCGGAGCGGTATCGGGTGGGAAATTTATCGATGCCCTGCAAATGATCTTACGCTTAGTCAATATAGGTGATGCAAAATCACTCGCCTGTCACCCGGCTTCAACTACCCATCGTCAGCTCAATCATAAAGAGCTAAAAGCCGCCGGTGTAAGTGAAGAGTTGATTCGTATTTCAGTGGGCATTGAAAATATTGATGATATTATTGCCGATGTCGAACAAGCACTGGCAAAGGTTTAAAAAAAACCAAGTATTAAACAAGCCGCTGCGAAAATGTAGCGGTTTTTTGTTTGCAGCACTTGCTGTTTAGCCGAAAAACAGCAGACTATGTTTTTCTGATAATTCGCCGAACATGTTAAAATTACAGCCCGAAAATAGCATTATCTCCTCAAGAAAAAGGAAAGAGATTGTTAGATAATCCAAAACTGCTCAGTGAAGCTATTAATCAAACCATGCCGTTTGGTAAATATGCGGGCCGTAAACTCATTTACCTGCCCGAACCTTATCTTGTGTGGTTTTACAGCAAAGGGTTTCCTGAAGGAAAACTAGGCCAGCAACTCGCGTTGATCTATGAAGTTAAATTAAATGGTTTGGAGAAGATGTTAGAGCCGCTAATCAAACGTAATGGATTTTAAAAAAAGATGCCCTTTAGCTGCAATGTATAAGTTCTAAATAAAAAACAGACATTCTAAAGGCGTATAAACAATAACAGCATTTTCTGCCGCAAAGAGATCATTATGAGCAAAGAGCAACTGTTTGATAAAAATGCAATATTATTATCAACCACAGAATTAGACAGCAAGATCAAATATGCGAACAAAAATTTCTGTGATATCGCCGGCTACTCGATGGAAGAGCTGCACGGGAACCCGCATAATATAGTACGTCACCCAGATATGCCCAAAGCGGCATTTAAAGACTTATGGCAGTTTACGCAAGCGGGGCTTTCCTGGATGGGACCCGTTAAAAACAGCTGTAAAAATGGAGATTATTACTGGGTTAACGCCTTTGTCACGCCAATAAAAGACAGCCAAGGTAAAATATTTGAATATCAATCGGTACGCACATCTCCCGAGCGTGACGTGGTCGAACGCGCAGAGCAGGTTTATAAAAAGATCAATGCTGGCAAACCACCTGCACAGTTAAAATTTACAACCGATCTTACCGGCTGGTTTCAACTGTTCTTTATGCTTGCATTTGCTTTTAGCCTCTCAATTGCTATTTTTAGTGGCTTAAACATACTGTTTACTGGTCCTATGGTTATTATTTCAGCTCTCTTTACGGGACTATTTCTTAACTGGCGGAAAAAATATAAAGAGGTTGTCGCTGACGCTAAATCTGTATTTAACAATCCACTGATGAGCTTTATCTATTCCGGCAATAATGATCAGATCGGCATTATAAAATTAGCACAACAGATGCGCGCTGCAGAGCTTAAAGCTATTGTAGGTCGAGTCTGTGATGTTTCTGATAACATCACCTTAACCGCTCAAGAAGCCGCTGAATGCGGGATCAGTGTATCTGCTATATTGGCACAACAACACAATGAAACAGAGCAAGTTGCCACTGCGATGAATGAGATGTCTGCTACAGTGAACGATCTGGCGCAAGTGGTTGGCAATGCGGCGCAGGTTTCCCAGCACAGCTTAGAGATTAGCGGTCAGGGACAAAAAATAGTACAAGAAACGATTGCCGCCAATAACGATTTAGCGGTGCAATTAACTGATGTAGAAGAGGCGATCACACGCCTAGTAAATGGCAGCAAATCAATTGCAACTGTGCTAAATGAGATAAGCAGCATTGCCGATCAGACTAACCTATTAGCGCTCAATGCTGCCATTGAAGCCGCACGAGCAGGAGAACAAGGCAGAGGCTTCGCCGTCGTTGCCGATGAAGTGCGATCACTGGCGATGCGCACCCAGAAATCTACAGTTGAAATTAACAACTTGTTGTCACAATTACAATCCGAGTCACATGCTGCTCATAACGCTATGGGAAAGGGAACTGAACTTTCCAGCCACTGTGTTGCACTGTCGGCAGAAACGGGTGAATCTTTGCTGCAAATTAACTCCGAAATCAGTGAGTTAGCCAACTTGAATACACAAATCGCCACTGCGATTGAAGAGCAATCCTTAGTCAGCGAAGAGATAAACCGCAATGTTGTCGCTATCTCCGATATGGCGGTAACGACTGAAAGCCATGGTCAGCAGGCAGTTGAACTATCTAAGCAACTATTAGATAAACTCCAAGAACAACAAGCCCTAGTAACCCAATTTTCCTAACGGGATGCTTTATTATTGCCATACGGACACCTCTGTATGGCAATACAGCACGCGTTAACAGCGACTGCCAGTCTTTTTCAACTAACGTTTTAGCTCATCAATTTCACTATTACAAACAACGTCTACGCCCCCTTTGGAAAAGAATCTACTACGCCCCTGTAACACAATGATTCTAATCTAATAAATAAATTTATACTTTTTTTGTCCGATATTCTTTACCAGATCATAATTTTACACTTTGCTCACCCCGCAAATAATAGAGTGTGAGCTATGGCAGCTTGGTTTTCTGCTTCTGTGTTTAAATGACGAACTTTTAGTCATCAATCCATTTAATTTTTAAGTGTTAAGGTACATCTATATGTTACGGAAAACTCTATTAGCCCTATCGGTCTCCACCTTACTTGCTGCCTGTGCAGGCGGTGCGGGAGACTCCGCAGTAAAACAAAAACCGCTTGCAAAAGCAGCCGATTCAACAATTCATAGCGTCAATATTAGCAAAGCTAAAGCCGCTTCTGATAATCACCTAGTATGTAATCAGCCAGAAAACAAAAAGGCTGCCTGTAATCTGCGCATGTATCAAGTTATGGTTGAATCTTTTGTTGATGACGATAAGAATGTCGGTTACGGCACAGGTTACGGTACAAGCCACCATAATGGTGATATAGCGGGCGTGACCGCTTCGCTTGACTACATTAAATCACTGGGTATGAATACGGTCTGGTTAACGCCGATATTCGACTCTGTTGCAGTTGACGGTCAAAATGACTGGATAGATCGTCTTGACGCCACCGGCTATTTCACTAGCGATTATTTCAAAATAGACCCTAAGTTCGGTACATTAGCGCAGGCTAAAGAGTTGGTGAAACAAGCCCATGCGAAAGGTATGTATGTGATTTTTGATGGCGTTTTTGGCCATCATAAAGGTAATGTTGTGCCCTCTCCCCAAGGCCGCTTACCAACCAAAGGTACCCCGATCAACAATGTCGGTTTTGAAACTAAATACCCTGACGATCTGGAATTCTATAAAGAGGTCGCAACTTACTGGATTAATGAGCTGAAAATTGACGGCTGGCGTTTAGATCAAGCTTATCAAGTTCCCGTTACCCAGTGGGCTGAAATTCGCCAAGCCGTAGAAAAAGCATCGGCAGCACAAACGTATAAACTCAATGGCAAAGAGGTTAATCCGCTCGGTTATATGGTCGCTGAAATTTGGCGTACGGGCGCGAATGATATCGCATTGCAAGGTTACGGCAGCGACAAAGCCCCTTCCCTCCCTTCTGCCTTTGATTTCCCTGTTCGTTACTCTGTAGTGCAAACTTTTGCGGTTGATGAAAATAGCAGTGGTAAGCGCCCCGCTACTCATTTAAATGACGCGCTATTTTCTCATCGTTCTTATCCGGCGCACGCTATGCCGAATCTTATGTTAGGCAACCATGATCTGGTGCGTTTTGGAGATCTACTGCAGCGCGGTTTCATTGCCGATCCCAAAGATCCTGAATATTGGGCTCGTCATAAAGCAGCCTTTAGTTTTATGACAGCTTACAGTGGCCCAATCACATTCTATTATGGTGAAGAGATTGGCGATCAGGTTGAAGATTTTGAAGGTATGTATCAAAACTGTGATGGTGCAAGCGGCCTCTGTGATGATCACGTGGCACGCTCTAGTGCAAAAATTGAAGGGGTCACAACGACAGCTAGCGGTGAAACCACAGTACTTAATCCACAAGAGGCAGATCTGAAGCAATATCTCTCCGCTTTGATGGCAATGCGTGCAGCTAATCCTGCGTTATACAAAGGTAGCCGCACCCATATCTATTCTGATGAGAATATTTATATAGATCGTAAAGATGCCGCTGATGATCATATCCTTTATTTAGTCAACACTAAGGGTAAAGAGGCAAAAATCACCCTTACAAGCGCTGCGATAGGCAGTGAGGGCGCACTATCCAATTTACTGGAAGAGCAGACTGTCGCCTTGGTTAAGGGACAGTATGAGATAACACTTGCCCCATTTGCTGCCGCTTTCTATCAAATAGTATCTCCTTCAAAAGCGGGACCGGTTATCAGCAGTAAAGTGGCGAGCCTAACGGGTACAGGCGTGCTTGCTAGATGTGATGCGCCAACCATAAAAGGAAAAGGACCGCTTGAAAAAACCATGTGGATCCGAGGCACCTACAAAGGTGGTGATGGCTTTAATGCGACACCGACTTCTCGTAAGTTCAAATATAAAGGTGACGGCGTTTATCAGGTTGTTGTAAAAGAGAAACAAGCAAGTGCGTTTGCCTTCAAATTTGCAGCTGCGGACTGGTCATCTGAATTTGCAGTTAAGAAATCCAAGGCTGTTATTATCGGTCAAGAGCAACCGATAATGACCGCATCGGGCTACGGCACTGAATCACCTATTACTATTCCTGAACCGGGCACCTATGTTTACAGTTTTAAAGTAGATGAAGGCCTGCACACTGGCACTATGATGGTCAGTAAATGTAAGTAAGATAAAACTTACCTAAAACTAAAAAACGGACAGCGATGGCACCCCATACTGTCCGTTTTTTTATAATTCCACACAGCAAATAGCTTACCTCTCTTGCCTTCTTCTCTTCTGCATTTTTAAGTCACGCGGTAGATACCCAAACTACTTCAAGATGCAGATTCAGAGCTTCACCCGGATGCTAGAACAAGGCATAACCATTCAAGTGTTATAACGCAGTGCTAGCTTTCGGGTGAAACTCCCTTCGGGCAAAACGATAAACGATAATCTTCGTTGTTAGCAGGTTTTGATTTAGAATAACTAGATCATCAACCTTCTGCCTAGAATCTCATCATTTATCGACTTGCTGATTCCTGCATCTTGAAGTAGCTTGGGTATATAATTAAATTTTGTTTACTCGTTAATTAATGTAAGGCGTATTGATGCATAATAAAATAGCTGAAATATTCAAACAACTGAATAATATCTTACTGGGGAAGGAAGAGCAGACCCAATTGGCTTTAGTTTGTTTGCTGGCCGGCGGCCATCTTTTAATTGAAGATCTACCGGGTATGGGGAAAACAACGCTTGCATCTGCTTTAGCACAAACGCTTGGACTTGATTATCGGCGAGTGCAATTTACCAGTGATATGTTGCCTGCAGATATTCTCGGTGTGTCTATCTTTGATAGCAATAAACAACAATTTAAGTTTCATAAAGGGCCAATTTTTAGTCAGGTATTATTAGCGGATGAAATAAACCGAGCCAGTCCTAAAACGCAAAGCGCGTTATTGGAGGCGATGGAAGAGCGGCAAATATCACTAGACAGTGAGACATATGCGCTGCCAACACCTTTCTTTGTGATTGCGACGCAAAACCCGTTAGATCAAGCGGGCACATTTCCATTACCGGAATCCCAGTTAGACCGATTTATGATGCGTATTGAACTTGGTTTCCCGAATATGGATGCGGAATTACAAATGCTCAAGGGGCATTTTTCGTTAGATAAAAAACAGATAATACCCGCCATTATTAATATTGCCGATTTGCAAACGATGCAAGCTACGGTAGGTAAAATTCAAGCCAGTGAGGCGGTTTTAAATTATCTGTTACGCCTGATCCATGAAAGTCGTTACAGTGGAATTTCAGCCAACCCGTTGTCTCCTCGTTGCAGCAAAATATTACTGCAGGCGGCTAAAGCGATGGCCTTTATAAAACAAAGAGATTATCTCATTCCTGAAGATATTCAGGCTGTATTTGTCGCGGTGACCGATCACCGTTTAGCGGGGAGTAATGGTTATAAACAGAGCAGTAAAGCACTGAGTCAAACATTGCTTGATAATGTTGATCCGCTTGGTTAATTTATGAATAAACGTTGGAAAATAATAGCGCCGTTAACAAGGCTAATCGAGCGACGTTTTGAGCGTTGGTTAACTACGCGTATGCCAGCGCAAAATAGCTTTACCTTGAATCGTAAAAACACCTTTATTTTTCCTTCTAAATTTGGCCTGCATTTTTTAATACTCTGTTTTACTTTGTTTCTGCTCGGTACGAACTATCAAAACAATTTAATCTTATTTGTGGTGTTTTTTCTGTGCAGTTTTATGGTGACTTGTCTGCTGTTAAGTTATCAAAATATTACAGGTTTAACCCTGACTGCCAACCAAGTTAAACCTCAATTTGCGGGTCAGGATAGTGTTTTTTGTTTACGTGTTACTAAAAAAAGTAACATTGGCCAACAGATTGATTTTTATTTTCAACACCCAAGTTCTGCCCTGAAATCGGTAATAGACGAACAACAAGTTTTAATTTATGGCTTGTCGAAAAAAAGAGGCGAGTTTAATCCGGGCAGAGTGACCCTGCATTCAACCTTTCCTTTTGGTTTATTTACCGTGTGGACGCATCTTGATTTTGGATTGCATGTTTTGTTATATCCCGAGCCACTTGCTAATGATAAGCAGCTGGTTAGTTTATCTGCCGAGCAAACAAACCAGGGGTTTACAAATTTTACGCTTGGTTTTGAGCAATTTTCAATGCTAAAAAGTTATCAACCCGGTGAGTCATTAAAATCGGTTGCATGGAAGCAGCTGGCACAAGGACGGGGCTGGTTTAGTAAGCAGTTTGAACAAGCACAAGGTGGTGACGTACTTTTAGATTTGGCTTTATATACAAATTTAGATTTGGAAATAAAACTGCGTTTACTTTGTTATCAAGTGATTGAATTAGCAAAAAATGAGGCCAGTTATGCTTTAAAGCTCGGCAGCAACACCATTGCAGCTGGTCATGGCTTAGAACATAAAGAAATTTGTTTAAAAGCATTAGCGTTATATGGATTAAGCGAATGAAAGAGTTCCTTAATCGCTTGGGTTTATCGCTCATTATCCTAACCTATATTGGTTTGGTGAGCGCATTATATGACCATCTGAATCCGTTCTTAGTTTTTTTGGGCCTGCTCTGCAGTATTTGGCGTATTGCTAACTTTTATGGACGCTTGCCCTTACCGGCGAGGTTGTTGCTGAATTTTATTACCATAGTGATTAGCTTAATCACTATCTTGCTGGTTTATCAGCAGGGTTTCTTTAACATCATGCTGCATCTGATTATGTTAGGTTTTAGCTTAAAATTTTTGGAGTTAAAATCAATCCGCGATATCCATTTTTTTGTTAATACTGGTTTTGTATTAATTGCGCTGTTTCTTATTTTTAATTATTCGATTGCGATGGCGATGGTGGCTGCATTACTCACCCTTTTATTGCTCGCCATACTGTTAACTGTTCATGGAGCGAATTTAGCGGGCACCCGCTTTGTGAAATTATTGCTTAAAAGTAGTTTACTCAGTTTACCTCTGGCACTGCTGCTCTTTATTGTGATTCCTCGCTTACCCTCATTGTGGCAAATGCCGTTACAAAAGCAGGCAACCACGGGGTTAAGTGATACCGTCAGTCCCGGACAAATTGCCGAATTAAGCCGTTCCAGTGCTTTGGCTTTTCGTGCCTCATTTTCAGGAGATCCGGTAAGTAAAAGTGAGCTTTATTGGCGCGTGATGACCTTAGATGATTTCGATGGGCAAACTTGGTCGCAAAGTCCAAGCCAAAAAGTGCAGGAGCAACAGGCTAAAAATGGGCTGGGTGTAAGATTTAAATTAAGCCGCAAAAAAAACAGTTATGACCTGATTGTTGAGCCGCATTACAATTATTGGATCCCAGTTCTTGATTATGGTGACCCGAGTTTTGGGCGGGTTAGTTTAAGTGATTATTCACTGCGTAATATAACCCCCGTGGTTAAAAGGGAACCCTTTAACGTTAATTTATATCAACAGATCAAAGCAAAACCAATAACAAAAAAAGAAAGGCAACAACTACTCACTCTCCCGTCACAAGGTAATCTTAAAACACAAAACTGGATTGCCGCTAAGATAAAGCAAGGGGTTGATAAAAAGGAGATTCTTAATCAGCTGCTGAATTCCTTTGCAACAGGGAATTTCCGTTACACCCTTAAACCGCCACCACTGGGCATCGATCAAGTAGATGATTTTCTGTTCTCAACACAAGCCGGATTTTGTGTGCATTATGCCAGCAGCTACCTTTATGTCGCGCGGCTTTTAGGCTTTCCTGCGCGTATGGTAACCGGGTATTTGGGCGGCGAGTGGCAAGCTGACGATAAATTTATCTCTATTCGCCAATATGATGCGCATGCATGGGTGGAAATTTGGCAAGACGACAGGTGGCTTCGGGTTGATCCCACCGCTTATATTGCCCCTGATCGTGTTGAATTGGGGTTGGAGCAAGGTTTAACAAACAGTGCTGAGTTTTTAGCAGATGAGTATTTATCTCTGCAGAAATGGCGAAATATAAGGTTATTAAATCAATTACGTACAAAAATTGCGCAGATAGATTATCTATGGGCAACGTGGGTGGTTAATTACGACAATCAAAAACAGCTACGTTTGATGCACTCCTGGTTTGCTAAATTTCACTGGTTAAACTTTGTTTTCGCGGTATTCATGATGATGATATCGGTGTTTCTCATTATTGTTTTACTGATATTTAAACCTTGGATTCGCCGTAAATTCAGTGGCGAAGATAAGCTTTATTTACAACTGCAGCGCTATTATTCAAAAAAAGGAGTAGTCAGGCAGAAAGGCCAAACCGTCACTGAATTTTGCCAACTAGCCTGCGCAAAATCCCCTTTCTCTTCTGCACTTTTTGAAAACTTTTCGCTTAAATACAATAGCTTAAAATATGAAGTTGGTTTGTCCGCAAGTGCACGTAAAAAACGGCTTAAACAGTTGCGTTTTATCTGCAAACAAATACAAAAAGGATGAAATATTAATAAATAAAACCAACCAATATACCCAAGCTACATCAAGCAAAGAGCAAACGTAACCAGATCCCCAGCGGAGAGGTAAAACCTGTGGTCACTGACTTAATTTCACCTTTATCGATAATAAAAATAGTCGGTGTGACCGATACCCCCCAAGCTCTGCTTAGCAAACCTTTCGGATCGTTAACCACACTGAAGTCGTACTCTTTGCCGTTAAGATATTGCCGGATCCGTTTATCTTCTCCTGATCTTAATGCGACACTCACTACCGGGTAATAATCAGCCATAAAATCAACCGAAGGTGAAACAGCGCTGCACACAGGACACCAGATTGCCCAGAAGTAAACTAATACCGGTTTCTCCTGGCTCAGTGCTTGCAGATCAATCTGTTCTCCCTGTAGAGAGCTTGCTATCGAGTCAGGCGCTGTCCCTGATGCCATTGACTGACTACGCCAAAGATCTATCCCCCAACCAATAACAATCGCTATCAACAAAAAGATAAGCGCTTCTTTTATCCAGCTTAATAAAGGTTTTTTCGCTTTAGAATTGGCCGCCATTATTGCCCTTTTGCATGTTGCAGCGCAGCAAGCACCGCATCACTGCTTAATATCGTCGCTAAAGGAATACCTTGTGGTGCGCCCGGGCCGTAAACGATATTAAAGGGTACGCCAAAGCGCCCGTAAGATTGCAGATACTTACTGATACTCTCAGAGGGTAGCGTCCAATCACCTTGCATTGCGATAACTCCCTTACTTTGTAAGGCGCTGTAAACGGGCTCCTGCAATATCACGCCGATTTTATTGGCTTTGCAGGTTACACACCAGTCTGCGGTAACATCAACAAAAACCACATTTCCCTGTTTCACTTGCAGTTCAATTTGAGTTCTATTTAAAGGCACCCAATCGAGCTCAGTCAGCGCCACGCCTGATCTATTAGCGGTTAAGCTGGCAACAATCGTAATGGCGACACTACTGAGCAAAATAGTGGCTAAAACAATCAGTAACACTTTTTTACCGCGTTTTTTGCCGACTAAAATGAGCAGTAAAAGGGTGAACAGTAACGCTATCGCAACAGTAACAGAGAGACCAATAAAGACAGAGAGCAAACTTAACAGCCAGTAGCAGGTAATTAAAATCATTAAGGCAAAAACGATTTTGATGCTATTCATCCATTTTCCTGGTTTGGGTAACCACAGCGCGGCTGCAGGAAACAGTGCAATCAATAACCAGGGCAACGCCATCCCCAGTCCTAATGCGCTAAAAATAATGAATAATTCAAACGCCGGCGCAGCTAGCGCAAACGCAACCGCCGTGCCTAAAAATGGCGCGCTACAAGGCGTGGCTAAGAGCGTGGCAAACATTCCCTGCAGGTAATGCCCCAGATAAGAGCTTGATCCTCTCGTCGCTAACCAGGTTTGTGCTTGTACAGGTAACTGAATTTCAAATAACCCGAGCATATTTGCAGCAAATAAAGCGGTAACCACAACCATCACAGCAATAAAGTAGGGGCTTTGGAATTGAATTCCCCACCCCAATGCCTGTCCTGAAAATTTAAGGAGCAATAAAAAAGCCGCCAATAACCAGAAAGAGCTCAAAATACCGGCCGACGACGCGAGAAACTGCCTGCGGATCTGCTTGCGTGCAACACCATGAGCCGATAATACGCTACTTAACTTCATCCCCAATACTGGTAGTACACATGGCATGATATTTAAAATAAGTCCGCCGATTAATGCAAAAATAAAGATCGATGCAAACGTTTTAGGCTCACTTACAATAGCTTGAGCTGAAGGCTGAGTAACGAATTCAACCGCCAACTCGGAATCGATCACAGTAATATTCAATAGGCGCTTGTTTAAATCAACTTTGCCAGCCCAGCTGCTGGCATTAAATTGCGCGCTTATCTGTTCCCCGACAATGGTAATTTTCGGTGCAGAAAAGCTGACCCCCTCAAGCTCACTCTCCTTTGAGTCCACAAACAGATCCGGTGAGTGCCAACCTAGTTTATTTTCAACTTGTACAATAAGTGTTTGTTTGTGATTGTCCCAATATGAGCGGAACCCTGAAATTGTTGAACTTGTTTCTTTATTTTCAATAACTTGCGCATCAATCATCATTGGCACAGCGCCCAGCGCCTGATTATAGGTAAACAGGGCCGGCGTATTAATCGTTAAATTTTCAGTTGTAAAATTCAATTTAATTTCATAATCGCTGAGAACACAAATATTGGTGCATGATGCGAGGGTTAATTGACCTTTTAAAACTACCGGTCGGCTTACATCTTCAAGATGTAACGTAATAGGGAAATTAGTAACGCCCTTGTAGCCAATGGTATCCACACCCAATACAGGATAACGTTTCGGTGCGGGCCAGCCCCAAGTAACATCGGCAATATTAGTTGACTGAGAAAAATCAAAAGAGGGGGCAACACCCCCTTCTCCTGGTGAGCGCCAGTAAGTTTTCCACTCCCCTTCTAACCTCACCTGCAAAACCGCGTTAACCGTTTTTAGTGGTAAGGAATGTTGTCCTGTTAACTGCATCTGCAGCGAAACGGGGGGATGGTTCGGTTTAATTAACCATCCTGTTGATGTTTTTTCAGAAGGCGTCTCGGCGGCAATAACAACATGACAGAGAAATGCAAAAACCACTAACAAGCTGACTAAAACAGAGCGAATAAAAGGGGCCGATTTATGCAATTTAAAATCTCCAAATAATGATAAACAGAGGCAGTAATAAATATAGAAATGGAATTTTCATCAAAAATTTCATTTGTGAAAGAGATAAATCCAAAAATGCTGCTGATTGATAATATAGCCTAGTACGCATATTTATTTTTCCCTTGAAAAAATATAAAAACCATAAATTAATCAAGGGATTAGATAATAAAAGCAATAATTATCTAGCACTTGAGCCTATTAATCCAAAAAAGTTCGCTAAGGTAGCA
>NZ_JBLIEK010000064.1:0-22116 GCF_047632995.1 Psychromonas sp. | reverse complement strand
TTTTACCCCTAAACGAGAATAGGGGCGGGCAGGATCGGCTAAATCTTGCCCGGCAACACTGCGCTCGGGGTTAATACGTAATCCTAACGAGGCACTGTTAGCGCAGGCGTCATAATGGGCTGCAAGTTGGGAAAGTGAATTGAAGATGATTTTATCGGCCAACGGTTTTACCACTTCGATATCATCTTTTGAATATCCCACGCTGTAGGCATGAGTTTCACCACCGAAGGTCTCATGACCTAATTTTACCTCATAAGGACCTGAGCTTGTGGTGCCGTCCAGATAAGGCTTGATGGTGGCAAATGTGCCCCATGTTGAAAAACACTTAAGTGCCAATACCAGTTTAGCCCCTGAAATCTGCTTGAGCTGTTTGGCTTTCTCAAGGTTAGCGATTAATTTTGTTTCATCGATCAGGAAGTAAGGGGTGTTAAGGTCATTTTCAATTAAGTTTTTTTCTTTGCGCATAATGGGATCTTTTATGTTAGTAAAAATCAGATAAAAAAAAGCAAAGACAAGGTCTTTGCTTTTTTCAGACTATAAAGCTTAAGCGTCCAGCTCTTGTACCTGCCAAGTTAGACCAATGCGCGGCATTAAATCCAGGAAATAATCCGGGTTAAGCTGTTCAATATTATACAGGCCAATATCGTTCCATTTACCTTGGAAGTAAAGCAGGGCGGCGGTGATCGCCGGCACACCTGTTGTGTAGGAGATCGCCTGATGTTCAACTTCCAGATAGGCGGATTTATGGTCGCAAATATTGTAAATAAATATGCTTTTTGCCACTCCCTCTTTCTTACCTCTTACCCAAGTACCGATACAGGTTTTACCTGTATAGTTGGATGCCAGTGACGTCGGATCCGGCAGAATCGCTTTTAATACCTTGAGCGGCTCAACGGTAATACCATCACAGGTTGTCACCGGCTCTTGGCTTAATAAACCGATAGTGCGCATCACATTAAAGAAGTTGAGGTAATGGTCAGAGAAGCCCATCCAAAATTCGATCCGTTTTGCCGGTATAAATTCCGCTATTGAACGTACTTCATCATGTGCCATGGAGTAAACTTTTTGTTTGCCTACAATCGGAAAATCAAATTCCATCATACGGCTGTGGCAGGGCACGCTTTTCCACTGTTGGTTCTCAAAGTAGAACGAATCACCTTGGATTTCCAGCATATTGGTTTCAGGATCAAAGTTAGTCGCAAATTGCTGACCGTGATCACCCGCGTTCACATCCATAACATCGATACTGTCTATCTCATCAAACAGGTGTTTATGCGCATAGGTGGCAAAGACACTGACGACACCCGGATCAAAACCTGCACCTAAAATACCAGTGATACCCGCGTCTTTAAAACGCTGCGCAAATGCCCATTGCGGATCATAGGCTTCGGGAACCTGCTGGCCTGGGCTGCATAAATCGACAGCAACAGAGGTATCAAGGTAGGCCGTTTTAGTCTGCACACAGGCTTCCATAATGGTAACGTTTACCCAAGGAGGGCCTGCATTGATCAGTAAATCAGGCTTAACCTGATTGATAAGTGCGACTAATGCTTCAACATTATCGGCATCCACTTTTAAGGCTTCTATTTTTTGAGTGCTGACCTTAAGGTTATTATGACTTTTGATCGAGCTGATAATTTTTTCACACTTAGCAAGCGTGCGAGAAGCGATGGTGATATCACCAAAAACATCGTTATTTTGAGCACATTTATGAGCAATAACCCATCCGACGCCACCCGCGCCAATTTGTAATACAGACACGTTATAAAGCCTTTTTGGTTAGAGTAACAGCATGAGATTCTATTTTTGTAAATAATGAATCAAAATCACTTAATGCCAAACACGGATTAAGCAGGGTTAATTTAAGGTGAACTTTGCCATCTACCTTAGTTTCAGCAATCACAGCATCACCCGAGGTCAGCAATTGTAAACGCAGGCTCTGATGCAGCTGATTAAATTCAGCGGCAGTTAACGAACCTTGGTATTTTTCGCTTAAACGAAAGAGCACCGTTGATAGTAATGGCTCACAACACAATTCAAAACTATCGTTATGTTTCACTAAATCAGCAACCTGTAAAGTTAGCTCAAGCAGCTTATCGTACATTTCACCTAAGGTATCCGCACCGACACTTTTTAATGTCATAAACAGCTTCAGTGCATCAAAGCGTTTAGTGGTGGCAATACTTTTATCAACCAGATTCGGTAATTCATCGCCTTCACGATTTAAATAATCGGCATGGTGCAGCAGCGTATTAAAGTTGCTTTTATCTTTAATTAATAATGCGCCGCAGCTGATTGTTTGATAGAACAATTTGTGGAAATCAACACTCACTGAATCGGCAGATTCAATACCCTTTAAGCGATATTTGTGTTTTGCGCTGAGTTGCAGTGCGCCGCCATAGGCGCCATCAATATGGCTCCAGATCTGTTCTTTGCGTGCAATTTCTACAATCTTATCAAGTTCGTCAATAGCCCCATGATCTGTTGTACCTGCAGTGGCAACGACACAAATAGGTAGTAAATCCTGTGCTTTTAACGCATCGATAGTCAGCAGCAGATCATCGATATCCATCTGTCCTTGCAGATTGGTTTTTACGCAAACAACGGCGCGCTCACCTAATCCCATTAAGGATGCCGATTTTTGTACCGTAAAATGACTTCTGTTAGAGCAGATAATACGGAATTTGTGCCCATAATCAGGTAAGCCATCCTGCTGGATGCTGTGACCTGATTGATTAAAAGCAAACCAATCACGTGCCAATAAAAGCCCCATTAAATTACTTTGTGTGCCGCCGCTGGTGAACACTCCGTCAGAGCGCTCACCTAATTGATAGGTTTTACATAACCAATCGATCATTAACTGCTCCACAAAGGTCGCAGAAGATGATTGATCCCAGGAATCCATTGATTGATTGAGTGCGGCAATGAAATGTTCAGCCACCACTGAAGCGATCAGCGGTGGGGTGTGTAGATGCGCAATAGTATGCGGGTGCTGTACTAAAATAGAATTTTTAGCGATAAGTTCATTAACCGTCGTGATCACCGATTGTAACGATTGTGTTTGATTAAAATCAACTGCTTGTAATTGATCTTTAACCGTTACAGGTGATAAACCTGAATAAGGTTTATCTGCCTGCCTGAATAAATCGTTGATCGTTTCCTGAGTAAAGGCAGTCGCTTGTTCAAACGACTGGTTGTTATTACCCAGCTGTATAAAGTGTTGCCCCCATGGTGCCGATTGAGTGCTCATTATAATTTCACTGCGTGGGTCATGGCTTTTTCTATAGTGTCAATTACAAAGTTAATTTGTGTTTCACTGATAATTAATGGAGGTAAAAAGCGTAATACTGCACCTCTGCGGCCACCTTTTTCAATGATCAAACCTAACTCTAATGCCGCACGTTGAATGTTTGTTGCTAATTCAGGATCGGCTTCGGGATGGCCTAATGCGTTAAACTGTCCCGGTTTAATAATTTCCACGCCATTCATTAAACCGCGTCCACGCACTTCACCAATTTGTGGGAACTGTTGTTGAATATTAGTGAGTCCAGCACGTAATTGTTCACCACGCTGTTTTGCATTATCGGCCAGATTATCACGTTGAATAATCTCTAAGGTTTTTGCGCCACTGGCCATCGCTAATTGGTTGCCACGGAAGGTACCTGTGTGCTCACCCGGGTTCCAGCAATCCAGCTCTTTATTATAAAGGATAATAGACATCGGCATGCCGCCGCCAATCGCTTTCGATAATATTAAGATATCCGGCTCAATGCCCGCATATTCAAACGCAAAATGATCACCACTGCGCCCAACACCACATTGAATTTCATCAAAAATCAACAAGATACCCTGCTCAGTGGTGATACGGCGTAATTCTTGTAACCATTCAAGCGGCGCGGGAATAGCACCGCTTTCGCCTTGGATGGGTTCAACAATAATAGCCGCCGGTTTAGTAATGCCGCTTTCATCATCACATAACACCGATTCTATGTAACGAATGCTCTGTTTAGCACCCTCGATGCCGCCTAAGCCAAATGTGCAACGGTAGCTATACGGGAACGGAAAGAAATGCACATCAGGCATTAAACCGGTGCGGCGACTTTTTGCACCCAAGTTGCCCGTTAAAGACAAAGCACCATTAGTCATGCCGTGGTAAGCACCGTGGAAAGCAACCATGGTATTACGTTTAGTGTAAAGTTTTGCCAGTTTAATGGCCGCTTCAACCGCATCGGCACCTGAAGGTCCACAGAATTGAATACGTGCATTTTTTGCAAAGTTGTCAGGCAAAAAGTTCATCACCGCTTTGATAAAGGCATCTTTGCTTGGGGTAGTGATATCCAGCGTCTGGTAAGGCACGCCGTCATTTAATTGCTTGATTAGTACTTGATTGATTTCGCTGTGGTTATAACCTAACGGCAACGCACCTGCGCCAGCTAAACAATCCAGAAAAATTTGACCTTTAGTATCTTCGACAATAACGCCACGTGTCGTTCTAATCGCAATAGGCAAACGGCGCGGATAAGAGCGTACTTCTGATTCATAGTGCTCTTGACTTAATAGGATATTATCGGGTGTTAGATCATATAAATTAGTGACTAAAGGGATCTCTTGATCATTCAAAAGAGAAGTTTCAGGCGCTAAATTGAGGACGTTTTGCATAACGGGATCCTTATAGATTTAAAGGTTGCCATAAAATGGAACTAAAGTTGTTATATAACAAATATTGCGAGGTTAACCGTTTAATTCACGGTTCTGGTGCGTAGTTTAAGTAAATCTCGTATGACAAGAAAATCTTTACAAACGACAAGCTCACAGCGTGATTAAATAATCTAAGTAAAAACATAACATCGCGCTCCTTTGTAGTATTGTTAAGCATTATAAATATAAGATTTGAATTATAAAGCGCGCGCATTTTATCATCCATTTTCGAACAGGCAAGTGCAAAAAACATCAAAAACCACAATTATAAGGTAAGCTGTTGATATTGTTGTTTAAATTAAATAGTTTGCTGGAAATTTAAGCATCGGTGCATGGTTCAAATTTATGATCAGCTTTACTGTTAAATAAGTGCTCAATCCGTTAAAATCACAGGCTGTTTTCGTGTGTAGTAGTTAACCTCTAAGGAGTAGATGTGACTAATAATAAGCAAGTTTTAGTTGTTGATGACGATCAGGCCATACGAGAATTATTGGCTGAGTATTTATCAAAGAACAACTTTGAGGTGATCACTGCGCACGATGGTCAAGAAATGGATGAAAAATTGTTAGTGCACAGTCCGGATATTATTATTCTAGATATTATGTTGCCTGGCGATGATGGTTTTGTTTTGTGCCAACGTATTCGCCAAAATTCAAATGTGCCGATTATTATGTTAACTGCCAACTCAGATGAAATGGATCGTATATTAGGCTTGGAGATTGGTGCCGATGATTATATTGGCAAACCTTTTAGTCCAAGAGAGTTACTGGCGCGCATTAAAGCCTTATTAAGGCGAACCAATTTCGTAAAAGAATCGCTTAAAAGCTCAGAAAAAACGCGTTATTCCTCTTTTGCAAATTGGAAATTAGATAACCAGCAACACAACCTGCTGGATGAAAATAATCAAACAATCCCATTAACGGGAGCTGACTTTCAGTTATTAACCCTCTTCTTAGATAATCCCAACAGTCCTATTTCACGGGATCAAATAAGCCAGGCCTTACATGGGCGAGATGCTTTTGCCAATGAGCGGGGCATAGATGTCCATTTAAGCCGTTTACGCCAATGTTTAGGGGATGATGCCAAAGCGCCGAAAATAATTAAAACGGTACGGGGCGCGGGGTATGTGTTTATTGCACAAGTCAGCTTCGATGCTCAATGATTTATTTTGTAGGTAAATAAGATGAACTATTTTCGCTTAATGTTTGCATCGTTAATTTCTCGGATGTTATTGCTAACCATCTTTTCGGTTGTTATCGCCCAACTTGTCAGCAGTTTTTTTTTAGTCAATCAATTTGCTGAAAGCGAAGAGAAAATAGTGATACAAAATGCAAACAATTTAGCAGAAAATGCGTTAAGTACTATCTCGTTTTTTCAAAATTTGCCATTAAAATACCGTTATTTAGTGCTGGAGCAATTACGAGATTTAGGCGGAAGCCGTTTTTTTGTTTCCTTAAACAGTGAAAAAATAGATATTAACCCGATACCAGATAGCTTACTAAAAACGCGGGTTATACAAGCCGTTAAAAAAGTGTTAAAACGGCGCATTTCAGAAAATAACAATCTTAAAATTGAGTTCTCCTCTCCTGATGATCTGCATGTTTTAAAAAATGATATTCTATTAAAAGACCTGCCTCCTTCTTGGGGGGCGTATTCGTTGATAATACCCTCGGTTAAACCGCCTATTTTGGTGGTGCAGATTGAAATTGCAGAACATGAATGGTTATATTTAGCTGCAATTTTACCACCACCTTACCGACTAGTGGATAAATCCGTTATTACTCCCGCGCAGGTAATTACGCTTATATTTACCACCGTATTTGTTATTGTTTTTATCTACCTGCTGTTTTATTGGCAAACTAAGCCATTGAGACAATTGGCCATGGCCGTTTCAGAGATGAGCATCGATCTTGATCAAGCGCCATTAATCGAGGTCGGGGCATCGGAGATTGTAGCGGCAACGCGTGCCTTTAACCGCATGCAGCAAAAATTACAGCGCTATATTCGCGATCGCGAAGTCTTATTTCGTTCTATCTCTCATGATTTAAAAACCCCCATCACTCGTTTACGCCTGCGCGCCGAATTACTTGACAGCGAAAAACAAACGGAAGCATTTAATCATGACTTAGATGATCTAGAAATGTTGGTAAAAGGGGCGCTGCAAACGGTAAAAGATACTGATATTCATGAAAATATTCAGGCTGTGGATATCTTGAAATTGTTAGAGCAAATCAGCAGTTCTCAGCCCGATAAAATAAAAATAGTGGCTGTTGAAGTTACTTTATATCGTGGTAAGCCCTTAGCTTTAAAACGTTGTTTAGCTAATTTAATTGATAACGGTGTTAAATATGGTGGCGCTGTAAAAGTTTTGATTAATGATAGTGATGAAAGTTTACAGATTTTAATCCAAGATAATGGCCCCGGTATTCCTAAAAATGAGTTGGAGCATATTTTTGTACCTTATCGCCGTTTACATGACGATCAGCAGGGGTATGGTTTGGGATTAGGTATTTCACGCAATATTATCCATGCACATAATGGCGAGTTGCATTTAATCAATAGAGATGAAGGTGGATTAGAAGTTATTATCACCTTGCCTAGAGTCTATAAATCGACATCTGAGTAAAAAGTTTTCACTGTGAATTACAAGGTTAGTTATGAAAAAAAGACTTTTATTGTTGCCGCTGTTATTTAGTGCTCATGCCAACAGCGATGCGATACCATTAGAAGTTTTACATTGGTGGACCGCGCCAGGAGAGCTTGAGTCACAGAAAATACTGGAGAAATCTCTAGCAGCACAAAATATAGAATGGCAAAATTTTGCTATTGTTGGGGAGGGCGGCGACACTGCATTGCGCGTATTACAAATGCGGGCATTATCTGGGAATCCACCGGATGCCGCACAAATTAAAGGCCCGGATATAGGTGAATGGGCAAAAGTGGGTATGCTTGACGAGATAGATAAGGTCGTCGATACCACTTCTTGGCAAGATATTCTGCCGCAAGTTGTGCGTGAGACTGTTACCTATAAAGGACATTACATGGCCGTGCCTATTAATGTGCATCGGGTTAACTGGCTATGGTTAAATAAAAAAATTTTTAACGAGCTTAAATTACCTGTTCCAACAACATGGGATGATTTTTTTATTACTGCGGACAAAATTAAAGCGGCGGGATATTTACCCTTAGCGCATGGCGGTACCGCTTGGCAAGACGCATTGTTATTTGAATCAATGGCTCTCTCTTTGTTGGGGGCAGAAAAATATAGAAAAGCATTTGTAAACCATGATGAAGATGTTTTAAATTCTGTTGAAATGATCGCCGTTTTTAAAAAATTCAAACGCTTGAATACCTATCTGGACCAAAGTTTGGTTGGAAAAGATTGGTTTAATGCCAGTAAATTGATCGCAACAGATAAAGCCGCGATGCAATTTATGGGGGATTGGGCCAAGGGGATGTGGAATGCATCTGGCAAAGAGGCAATGGTTGACTATATGTGTGTCGAAGTGCCTGAGAGCAAAGGGCTTTTTAGCTACAATATAGACAGTTTTGTATTATTTGAAAAATATAATTTTCAGGCACGAAAGAATGTTCAGTCATTATTTGTAAATACGTTACTTTCAAAACAATTTCAGACTGAGTTTAATATCAGTAAAGGCTCCATTCCGGTTCGAAATGATATTGATATGAGCAAATTTGATGCATGTTCGCAAAAGTCATACCGTGCTTTTTATAACGGTCAGCTTGTACCCTCATTCACGCAAAACGTAGCAACGACCAGTCACTTACAAAACATCATCACGAAAATAATTAGTAATTATTTTAATGATCCCCAAGCCGACGCAGCTAAAACGGTTAAGCGCCTTTCCTTAGCAATTCGAGCCGTTAAATAACCCTTTGCCTTGATATTGCCATATTCCCAGCCAGCTGAATCAGCAAGTCGGGAGGTGGTCCTATTCAAGCCTTAAGTTGAAGATCCCATCGTTCTAAATCAACACCTCATAGGGCGGTCTCCCGCCTTGCCCTATGGGCAGAATGGTCGAAAACTTGCGCTGCGTTACACTATTCAAGATCTTAAATGGCTGCGTTTACATCTGCCGATAGAGGATTAACGCAGTTAATCGCTCCAGCGCCTTGTTCTTCTTAATAAGCCTGTTGCGTGAGATGCTTGTGGTTTTGTGTTACTGCACCCAATAGATTGCTAATAATGGACTTATCATACGATCTTTAAATAGAAGAGGTGATTATACCAAATCCACTCATTATCTATTCATTTATGCTTGTTAAAATGAATGCGAGCTTCGTTATTGATTTTATAATTAGAACAACTAGTTACTGCTATCAATGCATTGCTTTCATCCATTTTTCCTGCGCCTTAATAGATCATCTAATTAATGGAATTGGTATTATTAAAATATCAGCTGCATGTCACAAGCGCCGTTTCTAAGGGGGATAAGTTATGGTTGGTTAGGCTGGTTGCTTCGAAGGGTTATTGTTGTTTTACTTTAGTAGGGGTAATAATTGTAGTAAAAAAAAGTAGAGGCAATCGATTAAACTGCCTCTACTTAAAAAAAACAGGGCTGGTTTAACCCAGCCTTGTTTGATTTATTAACGTGACATGTAATTTTCCATGTCAGTTTTTAAGTTATCAGATTTAGTACCGAAGATAGCTTGAACACCGTTACCAGAAACTACAACACCTGCAGCGCCTAGTTTCTTAAGTTCAGGTTTACTAACCAGTTCAATATCTTTAACTGTTACACGTAAACGTGTGATACATGCATCTAAGTTTTCGATGTTAGCTTTGCCACCGAACGCTGCAACAAGAAGGATAGACATTTCAGTGTTATCAAGTGCAAGTTCTTGCTCAAGTTCTTCATCTTCACGACCTGGAGTTTTAAGGTCAAACTTAGCGATTACAACACGGAACACTGTGTAGTAGATTGCTGCATAACCAAGTCCCATTACAGGGAATAACCAGAATTTTTGTGAGTTGCTTGATAATACGATGAAATCAATCAGACCATGTGAGAATGAAGTACCGTGAACCATACCTAACATGTTAGTTAAGATAAATGCAGAACCAGCTAGTAGCGCATGGATTGCATATAACAAAGGCGCTACGAATAGGAATGCAAATTCGATTGGCTCAGTAATACCTGTTAAGAATGAAGTTAACGCAGCAGAAAGCATGATACCCATTACTTTAGCGCGATTTTCAGGCTTGGCAGAGTGTGCAATTGCGATAGCAGCAGCAGGAAGACCGTACATTTTAAACATGTAAGCACCGGCTAGTTGACCGAAACCATTACCAGCAGCACGTGATGCATCATCAGCTGATAGGTAACATGTTAAAATACCGTTAAGTTGTTCACCAGCAGCATTTACACAAGAGCCAGCTTCAAAGAAGAAAGGTACGTTCCAGATATGGTGTAGACCAAATGGGATTAATGAACGCTCAACAACGCCGTAAATACCAAATGCAACAACTGGGTTTTGGTTAGCAGCCCATTCAGAGAATGCAGCAATACCGTTACCAATTGGAGGCCAAACAACAGCAAGGATAGCACCCATAATAATGGCAGCAAAACCTGTCATAATAGGTACAGCACGTTTACCGGCAAAGAAACCTAAGTAGTCAGGTAATGTAATGTTGTAGAAACGGTTGAACATTGCAGCAGCAACACCACCAGCAACGATACCACCAAGTACACCTGTATTCGCGCCAGGAGCAAGTACTTCAACAGTTTTCATCATGATCACATAACCAACAACAGCAGCAAGACCAGCAACACCGTCATTTTTTGTGAATCCTAATGCAACACCAATTGCAAAAATAAGCGCCATATTACCAAATACAGCACCACCAGCTTGTTCCATCAGCTGAGAAACAACATCTGGTAAAATGCCAAATTTAGCAGCACCGACACCCAGTAAAATACCTGCGATTGGTAATACTGATACAGGAAGCATTAATGACTTCCCTACTTTTTGTAAATTCCCGAATATATTCATGAACAACTCTCCAGTTGGTTAATTTTCTGCTTACAGGTTACTAATATTAATTGCAGCAAATATCAGATTATTTATATTGCTTAAAATTTACGATGGTTACATTGCAAATTTTAAGCGGATAAAATAGTTCATCTATTTGATGCTATTTTTACTAAATTGAACGTCTTTCAATTCAAGTGGGGCAAGTATATACAAGCAGAAATAAAATTTCGTGACGGAATTATCATATTATTCGGTACGTTACACTTACTTACACAAATACAGTAGGTGTTACGTTCTGTTACAAAGCGGTGATGTAAATTGATTTTTTATTACGTTAAGTGTTGTGGCGGGGCAATAAATTTTATGTAAAAGTGATTTTTGATATAGAAAAGTACCAAGCCACTTCAGTTTCAAATGTGAAGAGGCTTGGTAAGCGCACGCTTGTTATCCTCTAACAACCATTACCCTGAAATTACGACCTTTAAGTTTTCCTTCACTTAATTTTTTAAACGCTGTTTTGATACAATCTCGTTGTACGGCAACATATGCCCAATTATCTGAAACTTGGATTTTCCCTACCTGCTCGCCAGCAATGCCATCAACACCTGTTAATGCGCCGACAACGTCACCTGGACGGATTTTTTGTTTTTTACCCCCTTCGATACGCAGGGTTATCATACTTGATTGCGTCGGTGTTTTATCTAAAGCGTCGTAAGAAGGCAGTTGCTGACTTTCAATAGTACGATCTAGGTAATCTTCAAGTAATGCTATTCTATGGCTGTCTTTACTGCTATAGAAAGAGAAAGCAAGACCTTTGCTGCCCGCTCGTCCTGTTCGCCCAATACGATGTACATGTACTTCTTGATCGTGTGCGATATGGTAGTTAAAAACTGCGCTAAGATTGTCAATATCTAACCCGCGGGCAGCAACATCCGTTGCGACTAATATGCTGGCACTTTTATTTGAAAAACGGATCAATGCCTGATCGCGTTCTTTTTGTTCTAAATCGCCGTGCAATGGGATCGCACTAAAGCCTCTATTTGCCAGTTCATCAGCAACCTCTTGCACTTCTCGTTTAGTATTACAAAATACAACAGACGATTCCGGTTGATAGTGCTGCAATAATAAGCGCAGCGCAATCATACGATCTTCATTGTTTTCAACTTTATAAAAAGATTGCTTAATAATGTCGTTATTATGTGTCGATTCAACTTTAACCGTAACGGGATCTTTTAAAATACGTTTGGCTATTTTGCTGATTTGCTCTGGAAAGGTGGCACTAAATAACAGTGTTTGGCGGACTTTGGGAGCCTGGTCGATAATCGAATCAATGGAATCTTGAAAACCCATATCGAGCATGCGATCTGCTTCATCCAATACCAATATTTGTAAATCATCCAGGCGCAAGGTTCCTTTGCGCAGGTGATCTTCGATTCGCCCGGGTGTACCAACAATAATATGCGCACCGTGTTCAAGTGAACCGATTTGCGGGCCAAACGGCACACCACCACATAAGGTCAGGACTTTAATGTTGTGAACGGTACGGGCTAGTCTGCGTATCTCTTTTCCTACCTGATCTGCAAGTTCACGTGTCGGACATAAGATCAATGATTGGATACGGAAGCGTTTGACATTAAGTTTTTCAAGCACCCCTAAAGCAAACGCAGCTGTTTTACCTGATCCGGTTTTAGCTTGGGCAATAATATCCTTACCGGCTAAAATATGGGGTAGACTTTGTGCCTGAATCTCTGTCATTGATAAGTAATCAAGAGAGTCTAGGTTTTTTAATAGATCAGCATGCAACGCTATCGACGAGAAGGGTTGTTGACTCAAAATGAGATTCCTGTATTGAAACGGTTAAAAATTGATTATTATAACAGTATGTGAGTTAGTTCACAAAGTTGTTTGTTGGTAATTGAGGATCTAAAAAGGGCACGAAATGCCCTCATTATTAACCGTTAACCTTAATCTGTTTTAAGGATAATAGCGACGCACCGCTATTAATGGCAGTAGCAGAAAAACGAAGAAACCCAGCGAACCTGATGAGTGAGATAAAACCAAAGGAACGCCGTAAAGTTTGGATTCATGCATATCCGATCCGGCAATAGTAGAACTCGCTGTAATCGTGGCATAGTGGGCATTACTATCTAACGGTGCATAAGTAACCGGAAATTGACAACTGCTATGTGCATCAATTGTGGTGCAGCCACTACCATCAAAGCTGAAGTAGTCTGATCCCGCAATCGTGTAAGTGAAGCTGGCGCTGCTGTCTGAGTTATTATCGACCGTTATCTGTTTAACACTGCTGCTATTGACTGAAGTTGATAGGAATTGTGTGGTTGAGGTGATCCAAAATGTATGGATAATGCTTCCAATCCAATCGGAAAAAACGGCAATGCGCGTGTAAACGCCCGGACTGCCTGGCGCTGCGCACCCTATCCCCCAACTTACAATACCGAGTTGCTGCCAACCGTAATTGTTATTAGCCATAAGCGGGCCACCACTGTCTCCCTGGCAAGCATCTACCCCTCCTTCAGGGAGGCCTGCGCAAATCATTTGATCTGTGTAGGCTGAGCCTAAACTATTGCTGCACTGCTGATCTGTATTGAGTGGTACCACCACTTCGCGCAGTATATCGGGATAATCTGGGGTTGGCGGTACTGATTCATAGGCAACCGTTGAGCCCCAACCGATTACAGTTGCAGGGCTTTGTTGCGCGATGAGCACCTCGGTATCATTGAGATCAACCATCGAGTTCGTTGGATTAGCGACTGGCGATGCTAATTTCAGCAACGCAATATCATTTCCGAGTTGGGCCGGATCATAATTTGGATGGGTAAATATTTGTGCAATATTGGTTGATGGCGTAAGCGGTAATGAATTTAAATCATATTCTCCCACGGTAGCCACAATTTCAGAGGGACGCAGCGGTAAGTCATATGAATCAAACATACAGTGAGCCGCGGTGAGTACCCACTGTTCGTTAATTAAGGAGCCACCACAAAAATGTTGATTTCTATAAGTTGATTTAATGCTAACAACCGCTAGCCACTGTTCACTGCTGCTTTCAATCCCCCCGACAATACGTGTTGTGATTGTTGGCTCTGCAGTACTTGCCAAAGCTGGCAGCGCAACTGCCAATAGGGCTGTTGGTAAAAGGGTGGCAAACAATTGTTTCATCATTTAATCCTTCTATTTTTATCTGCTAATCTATTTTACAGCAGTGGCGCATCGTAATTTTGCGGCTGATCGCTATAGACACAGACATTATAATTTTCCACTAAACCTGTTTCTGCCGCACAGTGAGTATCAAAAAAAGCAACAATCTCCTGGCGCACGCAATGCGCTTCAAAAGCTGTTTTATCGCGCCACACTTCATTAAAAACAATCGGGAAACTGCTCCCTGGTGCAAAATCATTATCAATATGACGTGTGACTAAATATTGAATGCAGCCGTCTTCACGTTGTGCATTTGGCTCAAGTGCTTGCAGCACTTTAAACAGTTCATCCAGCTTGCCCGTTTTAGGTTGAAACATTGCGATACAGTATATTTTTTGAGACATAGTAACCTAGTTAAATATAGTTGAATGTAAGTGAAAAAATCACGTTTTCAGGGGGATTAAAATGATATTACCAAAAACACAGCAATTAAAGCGTGTTATTTGTGCGACGCCGCAATCATTCGCTATCTTGCATTCCAGTTGATACCTGGTGGCGGATGGCGTTTACATCCTCACATACTGGGACAGTTTTGCCTATTATATCACTGCTAGTATTAATGACCGGTTTCGATCTCTTAAATTTTGTTCACAGTTTCCATAACAGTTGCGCGCTAACTAAACCGCAGCCCAAAAATAAAAAAGGACGTTACATTAGTATCGTCCTTTTTAACTTTGACTGCTTATTTTGCTTGCACTGGGTTTGCTAGCGGAGGGTTTAAATTATTACTTATCAGCACGGCCCATAAATTTATGCTCAGTCGTGTTTATTTTTATTCTGTCGCCAGTTGAGATATGTTCCGGTACTTGAATTGTTAGGCCGGTAGAGAGCGTTGCTGGTTTGGTGCGCGCTGTTGCCGAGCCACCTTTAATTGATGGCGATGTTTCGATTATCTCAAGATCAACACTTGAAGGTAATTCCAGCGTGACAGGTGTGCCATCGACTAAAACCACTTGAAGGCCTTGCGTATTTTCATCAATAAATAGCACTTCGTCGGCGATGCCCTCTTTATTTAGATTGTACGGCGTATAATCTTCACTATCCATGAAGACTAATTGCTCGCCATCAAGATAAGAAAACATAACATTGCGACGAATTAAATCAGCTAAAGGCAGCATATCGCTATCTTTAAACGTTTCATCAATTTTTGAACCTGTGACCACATCGTACATACGCATACGATATAAGCTGCCACCTGAACGTCCTTGTGGAACAGAGCGTTCAATATCTCTAATGATATAAACTCTGTTATTGTATTCGACTGCGGTATTTTTTTTGATATCACTTGCCTTTGGCATCGTACTTTCCTTAGATGTTGTTTTTAATAATTAATATTGTTGCGATTAGATACAGCGAGCCGGCTTGGGTAAACCTGCAATTTTAGTCGCTTGTTTTGCGGGCCCTTTGGGAAATAGACGGTATAAATAGCGACTACTTATTTTATCTTTTCCATATTTCTTTTCCAACGCTTTAACTAATGCGCGAATGGCTGGCGATGTATTATATTCAAGATAAAATTCACGGACAAAGTTAATTACTTGCCAGTGTTCTGTACTCATCTTGATTGATTCTAATTCGGCAATATAAATAGCCAGTTTTTCTGTCCATAATGTCGAATCAAGCAGATAGCCTTGAGGATCTGTTGGGTAGTCTTGGCCATTAAATAACAAATTATGTTTCCTTTATCTGATATCAGTAGTTTTACTGGCGAAATTCACCTGTTGTAAAAGAAGCTGTATATCCAGTGCGGTGAACGCAATCAGACGTAACTGTTCCACAAACAACAATGTTTCTCCGGATAACTTCGCTTTGTAGTTTTCGATTGTTTCAATCGCGCTGACAAGCTCTGCATCATCCACTTTGCGGCTGTTGGCTGATGACATCTGTTTTGCAGTGGCATTGATTAAATTTTGTAAGGCGCGGTTTTGTTCGAAATCATCCATTTTATGGCGGTGTGATGCCAACGCCGCAATATATGAAACTAAGGCATCGCAGCGATTAACTAATGCATAAACTTCTTTGGTCAATTTCTGCTTAGAGCTGGGTTCAAATAGCATGCTTTGCCATGCACTGGTCAATGTCGCATCACTTTGAAAGGTTTTAAAACGCGTCATGCGATAATTTAAGTTCTCACTTCGACCATCTTGGTATTGCAGGCTCACCTGTTTAAAATAACGGCCGCTTAGCAGTAACAATTGATTAACTAAGGTGGGGAAGCGTTGGAACTGCCAGTCAGGCAGAATAAATGTGATGGCTAAGATGCTTAGCCCACCGCCTAATAATGTTTCACCAATGCGAGCAGGTAAAATTTCCATACCTGTGCCGTTTAATAAATTAAATAGAAACATAACAAATAGGGTGATAAAGATCATCGCTAATGAATAGTTGGTACGTAAATAGTTGAAAAATAAAAATGCGCTCAATAGGAGCAAAATAACTTGTGCAAATATTCCATCAATTGACAGGAGAATCGGGTAACCAAGTAGTATGCCGAGTAAGGTCCCGATACTGCGCTGTATTAAGCGTTTACGTGTTTCACTAAAACTCGGCTGGCAAACAAACAATACCGTCAACACCAGCCAAAATCCCTGTGGTAATTGTAAAAGGTGCTGTAAAACAAAGGCAACAGATAAACTCACGCTTATTCTAACGGCATGTTTAAAAACGGGATTTGTTGCTTTCATCGCATTGAGCAGTTGTCTGGGAACCGATAGAGTAGATCGATTTTCCTCTTCAATCTCTTTAATCGGCGCTTCGTTTGGCTTCGTTTGGCTGACCGATAACAGTAAATCATCAATACCTTGCAGGTTTTCGTAAATCGCTTGTAGTGCCTGCATCGATTCATTGTTATTGTCAAAAAACTGCAACTTCTGTTTAAGCAGATAGAGTTGATCGGATAACGCGTTGATGGTCCATTTTAAGCGTCGACTATGGCGATATTTTTTCTTATCATTAATCGCCACACCCAGTTGATAACAATCTTCACTTAATTGTAATAAGAGCTGATGGTACCCCTCAAGGATTTGGCTTTCTCCAAAGATATTTTCCAGCTGGCTATATAAGTATTGGCTTGCGCTGATTCGTTCATGTATTTGCTCGGCAATACAATAATAGCCATTGAGTTTATAAAGCTCCTTTTGCTTCTGACAGATTTGAAAACGAGATTCAATAATCCGCTTCGACTGCTCAAGACGCGCCATAGTGGAAATGTTCTGTATCGCTAGTTGCTGACGGACAGATAAAATACCTTCTTTACTGGTACCTTCTTTTTCATTGAACAGAGCCGATTTCTGTTGTTGGTAACGGCTTAATGAAAAGAACAGTTGCGCTAACTGTTCTCGCAGGGAACGGTAAGGGGAATAAAAATTCCAAACAATTGAAAATAGACCATACCAAAGTGCCCCAATGCTTAATAAGAGAGGCTGTTCAAACCAATTGGTAGCTGTCTGATGACCAATCATGGTATATATTGCAATTAAAACCGCACCGAATCCAACTTTATTGTAATGAGTCCCCAGCACCGCAAGCATCATAAAAGAAAAACTAGAAATAAACAGACCCAGAGCAAACAGTGTCGGGTAGGGCATTAGCAGTTCTACAGAGCTTGAGGCGATAAAAAAACAGAGTACGATGGTTGCAATAAATTTGCCTCTGCCTTTATAGTTATCATCTGTTTCCACAATCGCACTGGCCATTACGCCTAAACATAATGAGATGGAGATGTGCAGGCTGTTTTGTGTAAAAAAAGAGAATAAATTGCTGTTGAGCGCAGGAATAAAGGTAATTGCCATGGCAATGAATACGCGTAACCCGGAATGAGTATTTGAGTCAGATATAAGTTTGCGTAGTGTCGTTTTAAAAATAAACGTTGAATTCGATGTTTGCATTAAATTGTCTATAGTGTGCGATTGATGGCCGATCCCATTAACTCGCTAGTATATGATCTAAATTTAAAAATAGAAAAGATAAAATCAAGTTCACTCAGTATGATTCATGTGACATCAGGCGATTGTTTTGCGACAATAGCAACAATCATAATTATCACACATTAGAGAGTTGTTCAATGTCTGCACAAATCATAGACGGAAAAGCGATTGCAGCCGTAATTACCGATAAAGTAGCGCAAGAAGTTCAAGCTCGCGTAACTAAAGGTTTACGGGTTCCTGGCCTCGCGGTTATTTTAGTGGGGGGCGATCCTGCTTCACAAATATACGTACAAAGTAAACGCCGAACGTGTGAGAAGGTAGGCTTTACTTCAAAATCATTTGATTTGCCGGCAACGACCAGTCAAGCAGAACTGTTGTCATTAATCGATGATCTTAATGCCGATTCCACCATTGATGGAATTTTAGTACAATTTCCGTTACCTGACGGGCTTGATGAAACATTGGTTATTGAACGTATTCACCCTGATAAAGATGTTGATGGTTTCCATCCTTATAATGTCGGCCGCTTAGCACAACGGATCCCTCTTCTTCGTTCATGTACGCCGCGCGGTATGATTAGCATGATTGAATCAATTGGTGTTGATATTAAAGGTAAACATGCTGTTGTGGTTGGCGCGTCAAATATCGTTGGTCGGCCGATGACATTGGAACTGCTACTCGCGGGATGCACAACCACCTGCTGCCATCGTTTTACTGTAGATTTAGAACATTATATCAAGCAAGCCGATGTGTTAGTTGTCGCTCGCGGTAAAGCCAATTTCATCCCTGGAGAATGGATAAAAGAGGGCGCTATAGTATTAGATGTTGGTATTAATCGCTTAGAAAACGGTAAAATTTGCGGCGATGTTGATTTTGAAACGGCGAAAGAACGTGCGGCTTGGATCTCTCCTGTACCTGGCGGCGTAGGGCCAATGACGGTGGCAACCTTGATTCAAAACACCCTGTTTGCCTGTGAAAATTTCCATAGTAAATAGCGCTAATCACTGCTAACCATTTTAAAAAAGAGCTTAAGGGCTCTTTTTTTGCTTTTACAAACTGAGCCTGATCCTCAGACACAAAAAAGCCCGGTAAAAACCGGGCAAACCTGATAGGAGACGAAAGGTTTATTGAGCTAATAGCTTTACTAGTGCGTTTAAGAGCACGTAGTTTTTTACTGACAATTGGTCAGAGCAGACCAATTCCCAGAGAAGTAACATAGGTTATCCCCCGTGGTATTTAGATCTGCAGTTTGGTTAGCGCCATTTTCACTGAAGATGACATTTAAGCTGCTTAGCTTAGTGCCAAAGTCGTGACAGTAACTGTTACCTTTTTTCTGCATCGCTACACCGGGCCAGTTCGCGTCAGCGACTGTAGAGTCAGCCGCAACAGACCAATAGTAAATTGTTGGTTGACTAAAGCCTGCTTGGTTGTCATAACAGACACTTGTATCACCACTACCAGTCGGTTGCGTTGAACTGCCTTTTATCTCAAAGCCACAATCTGTAAGTGATTTCCATGCGCCATCTATATAACAGCCTGCACCCGCCACGCTTAAATCAGCCGTTTGATTGGCGCCTCTATTACTAAAAATAGCGTTGATACTGTTTAGCTCTACCGTTAAATCATGACAGTAAAAATCACCATTTTTTTGCATTGTGATACCTGGCCACGAAGCATTCGCTAAGCTACCTGCTGGTTGAGCGGCCCAGTAATACAAGGTATTTAGCTTTTCTGAAGTACAAATAGAAGTTGCTACTATTGGAGTCGCTGGTTTAGGAGCGTCATTACCATTACAGTCATCACCCACACATGCATCACCTATTTTTGCGCCAACATGAATTGCTGCTGCATTATCCCCACTGACATTAAAGTGAGCTTGACCGCCACTTACGGTAATTACAGCAGGGCCTTTAGCATCTGCGGCCGCATTACACTGACCGCTGTTTTCATCAAAATCAGCTTCAATAATATTACAATAATCGCCATCTACCATTCCTGTATCAAAGCTTTGGTCTATGCTGCTGCCATTACGTTTATTAATGACCACAAAGCCTAAACCGCCACGACCAAAGGAAATTTGATCATTACCGTTTTGCCACCAGTTACTGATATTCCATTGTGCGGCAGTATGATTACGGAAAGCTACCATATTAGCAATACCGCGCCATTTATGTTCACACACCCAGTTTCCGCCGTCAAAACCACAAGCATTACCTGTATGTACACCGCTACTTGGTGGGCCTGCATTAAAGTTACCATTAAAGAAGTAACCTGACATAATCTTTGGATAACCGTAGGGATACGCCAACATAAAGATATTCGCTAAATAGTAACCATCACCCTGTGTACCATGCCAAATGGGGCCATTAGGATTATGTCTTTCTTCATCGTGGTTAGTGACAAAGGTGACTGCATCTGAGCTAGATAGCTCTAATTGATTGCTTAAATCTTTTAGCCAGGCAATATCGCTATTGCGAAATGCAGGCCCCAACTTACGGGCAAATCCAAATTCAGTAACATCACCAATAAAGGTGTACTCAGATGGACGAACTGGCTCGCCAGATGCACCAATTACCTCTTGGAATATGTAAGGGTTACCGTTTAATTTCCCTTTAATTGCGGCAAGATCACCTGCTGGAATATGTTTAGCGGCATCAATGCGGAAACCCGCTACACCCATACTAATTGCGTCATTCATGTAATCGGCTATTTTTTGACGGACGTAATCAGAGCCTGTTTTTAGATCGTTAAGGCCAACTAAATCACAGTTTTGTATCTCCCAGCGATTACCATAATTGATATCATGAGTACAAGAATTGAAATCATTGGGACCAAACGGCACTTCTGGGAAATTTCTGTCGTAAGCCGCCATATGATTAATCACGGCATCAACATAAATATCAACACCTACCGCCTTACAGCGTTGCACCATATGTTGGAATTGGTTGCGATTACCGCTGCGTCCCTCAAAAGAGTAGCTCACTGGTTGATAACGACTCCACCACGCCTCTGCGTTATGAGATTTTGTCGGTGGAGAGACTTGCACTGCGGCAAATCCTTTTGGTCCAAGAAAGGTTTCACATTCTTGAGCGATGTCTTCCCATTGCCATTCAAAGAGGTGGACAAAAGCGGTTCTAGGTACCGCCATAGCACTGGATGTAAATCCCAGTATTACTCCAGCTAGCAGGGTACTAGTGGTAAGTTTACTAAATATTCTCATTTTTTACTTTCCTATATATTCGTTAAGCGTCTCTACAGATAGTATTCACCGCCACTTTATAGTGTTTAGCGATGTGAGATTAAGTAACATCAGGAACAAACCGCAAGCAATAGTAAAGATCATTTTTTCATCAATCACTTATCCTAGAAAAATAAAGTACACTTGTTTTTAGTACAGTAGGTATATCTGGTTGTAAATTGAGCAATAAATCACAATATAGACGATAGATAATCCTTAATATCAATCAGACTTCAAGTAAATACTTTTTTGATAAACACTTAACTTATAAAAACAGTTGATCACAAATAAAAAATAATATACCCCTCCAAGAGTGAAAGTTATTATAGCTATTTAGGTGTAAAATTTAGAAATCGCTCCCTGGCCGCTCTTTATCTTGACGTTAACGGGGAGAGTAAGGGGGTATTTGTCCTGATTTTACCGCTGTCTTTTCCTATCCGGCACAAAAAAGCCCATACCGAAGTACAGGCTTAAAACAAATCTTAGCTAATAACTATTATTTTGAGATAAGAGTAATTAGGTCAAGAACTTTGTTTCTTGGGGGTATAGCGCCCGATTTCGTTATCGTAGCAAGAGAGGCAATTTAACTACACGATTTTATCTTACACAAATTTCAGGCACAAAAAAGCCCATACCGAAGTACAGGCTTAAAACAAATCTTAGCTAATAACTATTATTTTGAGATAAGAGTAATTAGGTCAAGAACTTTGTTTGAGTAACCGATTTCGTTGTCGTACCAAGATACTACTTTAACGAATTTTTCAGTTAGTGCAACACCAGCTTTCGCATCAAAGATTGAAGTAAGTGTTTCACCATTGAAGTCAGTTGAAACAACAGCATCTTCAGTGTAACCAAGAACGCCAGCCATTTCGCCTTCAGAAGCTGCTTTCATTGCTGCACAAATTTCTTCGTATGTAGCAGCAGTTTTTAGGTTAACAGTTAAGTCAACAACAGAAACGTTAGCAGTTGGGACGCGGAAAGCCATACCAGTTAGAAGACCGTTAAGTTCAGGAAGAACTTTACCTACTGCTTTAGCAG
>NZ_JBLIEK010000063.1:0-22222 GCF_047632995.1 Psychromonas sp. | reverse complement strand
AGTTGCGCCTTTATCACACTTCTTACTAAAAATGGCCGACCTCTGTGAGACGTTTTCTATACTCTGTTAACAATTTTGTTACATGGAGATGTTATGTCAGATTCTAAACAGCAACTTTATTATCCCTCTGCCGAAGTGGTGCAACAGGCCAATGTGCAGGAGTATCCAATACGTTATCAGCAATCAATTAGTGATAGAGAGGGGTTTTGGGCTGAGCAAGCCAAACTACTGCAATGGTATCAACCTTGGGATAAGGTGCTGGATGAGAGTAATAAGCCATTTTACAAGTGGTTTGTCGGCGGTAAAACTAATATCGTTTTAAATGCGATTGACCGTCATATAACGGGAGTGGATCGCAATAAATTGGCGATCATTTGGGAAAGTGAAGCGGGTGCCGTACGCAGCTTCTCCTACTACGCTCTCAATCGTGAAGTCTGTCAATTTGCTAATATTCTAACCAGCATGGGGGTGAAAAAGGGCGACATTGTAACTATCTATATGCCCCAGATCCCCGAGTTGGTGTTTGCTATGTTAGCTTGCGCTAAAATTGGTGCCGTGCACAGTGTTGTTTATGGCGGTTTCAGTTATGAAGCGTTAGCTTCACGCATCAGTGATGCCGATAGCCGTGTTTTACTGACCGCTGATGGCGGCTCACGGCGAGGTAAAAAAATAGATCTGAAAAGTATTGCTGATGAAGCGATGAAGCGCTCCCCAACAATTGAAGTGTGCATTACCGTTAAATACAATCAATTGGACGTTAATATGGAGGCGGCGCGTGACTTTTGGTATCACGATTTAAAAGCGCTGCCCATTGCCAGCCCAAAATGTGCAACCGTTGAGCTGGACGCTGAAGATCCGCTCTTTATCCTGTATACCTCCGGCACCACGGGCAAACCTAAAGGGATGTTACATACCCATGGCGGATATAGCGTATATACCAGTACCACCCATAAAATGGCCTTTGATATTAAACCTGAAGATCGCTGGTGGTGCGCCGCTGATCCGGGTTGGATAACCGGTCATAGTTATATTGTTTACGGCCCGCTTATCAATGGTGCGACGATTATGTTGTATGAAGGTGCGCCCGATTATCCTTACCCCAACCGCTGGTGGCAGATGGTAGAAAAATACGGCATTAATATTTTATATACTTCGCCCACTGCGATTAGGGGATTAATGCGCTTTGGTGACCAATGGGCAAAACGCCATGATCTTTCCAGTTTACGTCTGCTTGGCAGTGTTGGTGAGCCCATTAATCCTGAGGCTTGGCGTTGGTACCATGAGGTGATTGGGAAAGGTCGATGTCCGATTATTGATACCTGGTGGCAAACGGAAACCGGTGGTTTTGTGATCTGCCCGTTACCTATCACCCCGCTTAAACCCGGCTCCGCCGCGCAACCCTTTTTTGGTAATGAGATAGGTGTGGTGGACGACCTGGGTAATGAAGTTCCTACGGGGGAAGAGGGGAAACTGGTCATTAAAAATCCGTGGCCGGGTATGGCGCGCACCATAATGGGGGATGATCAACGTTATGCTGAGCTGTATTGGGGTGACTATAAAGATAAAGGTTATTACAAAGCGGGGGATTCGGCAAAAATGGATGCAGATGGTTATATCTGGATCATCGGGCGCATGGATGAAGTCTTAAAAGTTTCCGGTTACCGTCTCGGCACGGCGGAGATTGAAAGTGCGCTGGTCAGCCATAGCGCGGTCAACGAGGCCGCCGCCATTGGTTTGCCGCATGAGCTAAAAGGGAATGCCATTCATACCTATGTGATCCTCAAAGCTGGGATCACGGGCAGTAAAAGTTTACAACTTGAACTGCAGCAGCATGTGGCCAATGAGCTGGGTAAAATTGCGCAGCCCGAAGAGGTTGTATTTGTCGAAAGTCTGCCGAAAACGCGATCTGGTAAGATAATGCGCCGTTTACTACGCGCTAAAGCGTTAGGCTTGGATGAGGGCGATTTAAGTACATTAGAAGAGTAGCTTATCATTCCCATACCGCGCTGGGAATGGGAGATAAAAGCGTTGTGTTCGCCGTACATTTTGCTGCGGCGAAGATCTCTATAGGGGAATGTTATGCAGATATTTTTCATGAGTAGCTGTATGTTTATACCCAAGCTACCTCAATATGCTGATTCCTGCATCTTGAAGTGGTTTGGGTATAGCAGCCAATACTGTCATTTGCGTATAGTAAGTTGTTTCTGTTTAAACCAAAATTCCATAAAATCAGCCGTTAAACTTTGCTCTATTGCCATTGCACGTTCTGTCGGGCAAAAAATAGTAAATAAGACTTGCGTGTCTCCAATCTCTGAAGTCGCTACTTGTATATGAGGATCTGGCCCTGCAATATTTACATCTAAACGGTTTTCAATGATCTGATTATAACGGATAGCCACGTCGTTGAAGTCAGCACAATACTCATAAGCTTTTGCATATAGCTCATCCAAAAAAGAAAATGGGTTTACACTTGCATCACGGGTAATAGTGAAATGATGCATCGCATAACGTTTTAAGAAATTTAAATTTTTGATAGAAGATGTGATTAACTTACTATTTGGTAAATAAAGCGTTTTACCCGTATATTCATAGGCATCAATATTGACCTCTAATAAGGTAAGTTTAGCCCAGTCGGTCGAGTGAACCTCGCCATAGTCATCACCAACTTGTATCCAATCACCAATACGAAATGGGCGACTGGAAATAATGTACAAAAATCCGATGAAGCATTGAATAAACTCTCTTGTGGCAATCACAATAGCGACAGTAAATGCAGCAATAGAAATTGCAAATTTTTGAAATTCAACAGACCAAATATTTAAAATACCAATTAAAATAAACACGGTAACTGCATTGTCCAGCATGTTGATTTTTAATCGTTTATTGTGTTTCTCTTTTTTATTGATTAACTTTACAAGAAAAAACTTACTTAGCATTACGAATAAAATTAAGCTGATGGTTAATACAATTTTATTAACCATTAGCGCGTGAAAAATGTTAGTTGCAGTTAAATTAATAAATGAGAACGTCTCAAGCATTATGGGTAATACCTTAAAGTTATAGAAAATAGATTAGTTTTTTTTGTTTTTGCATTAATTAGTTTCAGCTCCTCTAATATATCATTAACGACAAATCAAATAACACTCGTATTGTGTTCTTTTACGGCTCTGTTGCAGATAATTGTTGTCTATAATATTCAATAAACATAACTTATTGAAGGTAAAAGCGATGGACGTGGAATTATTTGTTTTTGTTGAAAAACTTGTCCGTGCAGTGATAATGGCCTGCAGGAAACCCGAACTGTTTAGTGTTATAAATAGATGCGCGTTGTTAAAATTAACGCTTCTGAGGCTGTATCGATTGATAATGCTAATAGCAAAACTGCCTTTTTATGGCATCATCACTTTATCCGCAAGATTTTCTCGATTGTTACAATTAAGGTGTATCGTGATTTTTTTTAATTAACAGTATAAAAGGAACGCTTAAATGGAAAGCTACGAAGCCTTATTGGCCACCTTAGCCCTGACCATGGGCGCATCATGGGCCAGTGGAGTCAATTTATATGCGGCCCTGCTGGTGCTGGGTTTGGGCGGGGTAAGTGGTAATATAGATTTACCTCAAGGACTTGAAGTGCTTGAAAATCCGCTGGTTATAGGCGCCGCAGGGCTAATGTATGTTGTCGAATTCGTTGTCGATAAAACGCCGGGGGTTGATAGTGGTTGGGACGCTATTTCTACATTTATTCGCTTGCCTGCCGGTGCCATGCTCGCGGCCGGCGCCGTGGGTGATGTCACTCCCGCACTGGAAATAGCCGCCGGTATAATGGGGGGAGGGTTAGCGGCCACCAGTCATGCCACCAAGGCTGGAACGCGACTGCTCATTAACACATCACCTGAGCCCGTGACTAATTGGACGGCATCAATCAGCGAAGATTTATTGGTGCTCGGTGGGCTGTGGACAGCGCTTAATCATCCCGGTGTTTTTATCATTCTGATGGTGCTATTTATAATCTTGGCGATTTTGATTTTGCCTAAGTTATGGCGCTTAATTAAACTGCTGCTGCGGAAAATTGGTCAATTCTTTGGTTTGGTTGAGCGAAGGGAAGGAGAGTGATAAAGAGTCGCAATCAAGGTCAATAAAAGAGAGCGGGGTCTGCGCAGGGGTAAATAACGCTCGCTCTCGATTTAAAAATCCGCCTGTTGCTAACATTGAAGAGGTATATCAGATACTGCAGTAACTGATAAACGCTCTTTTTTTCCTCCAGTGGTCAAGGCACCGTAATCTACCTTGAATTCATGAAAGAACACGCTGTAATAACGTGCATATCGTTTGGTAACGCTCTGGTAAATTTCGGGTCCGTTTTTGTACTAAATAAAGTGTTTCTTCCACTTTTTTTGCAGTTTGAGCAATATAAAGAGACTCTTTTTGCGAGAAGTTTTCTACTGCGCTTTCTGGCAATACTGTAAACCCAACTCCGTTTGCAACGGGAAGTAATATTTGGTTAAGTTGATTGATATAGCCGGACTTTGGTAACTCATCCAAATTTATATTAGCCAATTCCTTTTCTCCACATAAATCGAAGTAAAGTGATAAGTAATGCATCGCATCAGGATGATCAACTAATCCACAGTTAAACAGCAACTCTGTGGTGATTTGTTTATTCTCATATGACTTTGGCAGCAACAAACATAAGGTTTCGCTACCAATGATCTCACTTTGATAAAAGCTACTATTTGGAATGTGTGTCACTATGCCTAAGTCGATATTACCTGATTGAACTTCAGTCAGGATTTTTTGATTGGGCGCGGCTTCAAGATGAATACTCAAATCGGGATGCTGTTGTTGTAATGACAAAAGCTTCGGATAGATAAGCAACGCCAAAGAGCCTGAACAAGACAAAGTACATTGACCTGAGTAGGGGTTATCAAAACTCAGCTTCTCGATCAGGCTAGCTTCATCTTTAGCGGATTTTAGCGCGTATTCATAAACCATTTTTCCTTGTTCAGTGAGTTCAAACCCCTTATTTTCACGCCTAATTAGAGAATAACCACATGCACTCTCTAGCTTTTTTATATGCTGACTTACACCTGGCTGAGTCATATTCAGTTTTTCAGCCGTTTGCGTAAAGTGGCCAACTTCTACCAGGGTTGTAAATGTATTAAGCCAAAGTGGATTAAGCATGATGGGTCGACCTATCTTGATAATAAAAAATTATTATAATGAGAAGTAATGATAATTTCAAACATATAATAGATGGGCGTATATTTCTCTCATCGCAAAAGAAAGATTTTTCTTAATGCAATTAATTGAGGTGATTATGTCTACATCAGAACTAACTCCATACCCAAGAACGTTTTCTCATATCGGTATTTCTGTACCTGACCTTGAAGCAGCTGTTAAGTTTTATACTGAAGTACTCGGTTGGTATATGATTATGGAGCCAACTGACGTTGTTGAAGATGACTCAGCAATCGGTGCAATGTGCACGGATGTTTTCGGAGCAGGTTGGGATACATTCCGCATTGCTCACTTGTCGACGGGGGATCGCATCGGTATTGAACTGTTTGAATTTAAAAATCAGGAAAACCCGGAAGATAATTTTGAATATTGGAAAACCGGTGTGTTTCATTTCAGCGTACAGGATCCAAATTTAGAAGAACTGGCAGAAAAGATCGTTGCAGCAGGCGGTAAGAAACGGATGAAAGCACCACGTTATTACTACCCGGGCGAAAAGCCTTACCGCATGATTTATATGGAAGACCCATTTGGTAATATTATTGAAATTTATAGTCATAGCTATGAGTTACATTACGCCAGTGGCGCATACAACGCTTAATTCAGATAAAAAGCCTCATTTATAGTGAGGCTTTAACAGGACTACAGATGAAATTTTTACACACTATGATCCGAGTGACTGACCTTGAACAATCGATCGCGTTTTATACCAATTTGCTTGGCATGACAGTATTAGAGCGATCTGAAAACAGTGAGTATCGCTATACATTAGTGTTTGTCGGTTACGAAAACCAAGCAGACGGTACAAGCATCGAATTGACCTACAACTGGGATCCGAAACAATATGATCTGGGCAATGCTTTTGGTCATCTCGCACTTGGCGTAGAGGATATCTATGCGGCATGCGACAACATAAAAATATTAGGCGGTAACGTGACACGTGAGCCGGGACAAGTTAAAGGTGGCTCAACGCATATTGCATTTATTAGCGATCCTGACGGATACCAAATTGAGCTAATTCAAACAAGCTAATTAACAAAGGAAACAGATAATGAAAAATTTACTATTTCAACCGTTACAATTGGGCAGTATCTCACTCAAGAATCGTATCGTGATGGCGCCAATGACTCGCGCTCGAGCCAGTCAACCGGGTAATGTGGCCAATGATATAATGGCAGAGTATTATGCACAGCGTGCTACTGCAGGCCTTATTGTAACCGAAGGTACTCAGATCTCTGCACTCGGCCAAGGTTACGCCTGGACACCCGGTATTTATACGCCAGAGCAAATTGATGGCTGGAAAAAGGTCACTGATGCTGTCCACCATAAAAGTGGTGTCATATTCGCGCAACTTTGGCATGTTGGACGTGTTTCTCACCCGGATAATACGGGAGGAGAACAGCCAATATCTTCTTCTGCAATAAAAGCTGACAATGTAAAAGTGTTTATCGATAACGGCGCGGATGAAAATGGCTTTGTTGACGTTGTAGAGCCGCGGAAAATGACAATATCAGATATCAAGCAAGTAGTGGAAGAGTACCGTCAAGCAGCACTTAATGCGCTTGAGGCTGGATTTGATGGCATCGAATTGCATTCTGCAAATGGTTATTTAATCAACCAGTTTATTGATTCAGAAGCTAACAATCGAAGCGATCAATACGGTGGCTCTATCGAAAATAGATTACGTTTTTTAGGTGAAGTTGTTGGCGCTATGGTTGATGCTATAGGCGCTGAGCGTGTTGGTGTCCGTCTGGCGCCGTTTACATCACTAAATGGTACTGTTGACGCCACGCCAGTCGAAACATACACGGCAGCCGCGGCATTACTTAATAAATACAAGATTGTTTATCTCCATATTGCAGAAGTTGACTGGGATGATGCACCCGATACGCCGCAAGCATTTAAGCAAGCGCTACGTGAAGTCTATCAAGGTGTTCTAATTTATGCCGGCCGTTATAACGCCGAGAAAGCAGAGCAGGCTATTACTGAAGGGGTCGCCGATATGATTGCTTTTGGGCGATCCTTTGTCTCTAACCCAGATCTTCCCAATCGTATTAAAGAAGGCTACCCATTAGCGCAGCACGATCCGGATACACTGTTTGGCGGTGCACAAAAAGGGCTTACCGATTACCCTGAATATAATAAGTAGGTTATAACGGCAAAATAGCGCCTAAAATCAACTCTCTAAGAGCAACTTGGTTGCTCTTTAATATTTAGATCATCTGCTTAAAATTTATTTAGAAATACAGCCGTACTTCAAAACAGATAATAAAAGTAAGGCGTTGTGATCTCTCTTTAAAATATTTCGTGACTGCCTGACAATCCCTTAACAAGAGAAAAAACCATGCGCGGAGCGTTTTATCTATTAATGGCAACGCTTCTTGCGGCCGTTGGATGGATTGCATCAAAATTAGTCGTTGTAGAGGTGCCTGGAGACATTTTTATTGCAGCTAGATTTCTGATTGCCAGTCTCATTTTATCTCCTTTTTGTTACCAAAACGTTCTCAGTCTAAAAGCTAAGCAAGTGATTTCTGCTTGCGCTGTTGGCCTTGTTTTAGCACTCTCAATTCAAGTCTGGGTGTATGCCGTTTCTATAACTAACAGCCTTTCAGGGGGAGCTTTTATCATGAGCTTAGCCATGATAATTGCGCCATTGACTTCATGGTTGTTTTTTCAAACAAGACCCAACAAGGCCTTTTGGTTGGTATTGCCGGTTGCCATGATAGGGATGATGCTGCTGACTCTGTCTAATGGCTGGCATGTCGAGAAAAGTCAGTGGTGTTTCTTACTCTCTTCAGCATTACTTTCCGTACATTTTGTGTTTAATAAAAAAGTGACAAAAGACGTTAAGCCGTTGGACTCTATATTTTTACAACTATTCACCGTCGGGATCAGCAGTGCAATTTTTGTCGCCTTTACCAAGCACGCACCTTACGAATTAAGTAACAGCGTTATATGTTGGTTTGTTGTTTCTACAATTGTCGCGACCACACTGCGTTATTTGCTTCAGGCAGTAGGGCAGTATTCGGTAAAGATCGAAACTGCTTCATTGATTATGATTTTAGAGCCTATTTGGACATTAATACTCAGCATAACGATGCTGGATGAGACAGTTGAACCGCAAAAAATAATAGGTGCCACTGTTATTTTCTTGTCGTTATTTGTTTATACAAAGCTTTCCAGGCGATAGCTGATTTTTTATGAGGTGACGTGATTACCCCTCTTTTAATTATTTCCCCAATATATTTAATCGTCACAGCCCTGAGGGATGTCGTCATTTTTACATTTACTAATCGGTCACTGTGAATTTGACGACGTTCGCTTCTTCGTGGAAGCTATATATAGAGTAATAAATTGAATTTGTTCACTTTTTTTGTTTTTTTAAGGCGCTTTGCGGGCAGGTGGTGGCTGAGATATTTTGCATTATTTATCTGTTGATACTACCTAAGTTTATTTTTCTCCCTCCAATTTTATCAGTATTAGCTTATTTTTTTGCGAATATTAGTTTGACTTAGCTCACACTTCATCGTATATAATCTCCCATCTCTAAAAATTTCAGGCTTGAGTGATCTGCCATTTAGGATTGTGATCCTCGCCATTTGTTCATCTAGTTTGCTTATATCTGAATTGTGCTTTCGTCAGCAAGCTATACCGAAGGAGAAACACCATGAATTATCAAATTGATACACGCACTGCTGATTATGAAATGTTCAAAAGCAATGCGCTAGCTAGCCAAAATGTTGTTAGCAAAGAAAGTTGTGAAGAGAAGTTACTGAATCACAGTGCTTCACAAAAGAGTGAAAAAGCAAACGTTATTCTGCATGCCTTTGACTGGCCCTACGCTCATATCGCCCAAAATGCGCAAGTTATTGGTGAAATGGGATATCGCTCAGTCTTGGTTTCGCCACCGATGAAATCTTTCAAACATGAAGATGGAACACAATGGTGGCAGCGCTATCAACCTCAAGATTATCGTGTTATTGATAATCAGTTGGGCAATACGGAACATTTTATCGCCATGACTAAAGCGCTCGAAAAACACGGTATTCGTGTTTATGCGGATGTTGTTTTTAATCACATGGCTAACGAAGCATATCAACGATCTGATCTGCAATATCCATGCGCAGCAGATATCAAAAGATATGATGATCAGAAAGAGGAATACCAGTCACAGATTTTGTTTGGTGATTTGAGTGAGCCTCTATTTCGTGAAGAACATTTTGTAGATGCATTTTCTATTAAAGACTGGAAAGACCCCTGGGAAGTACAAAATGGCAGAATAACGGGGGGAGCAACAGATCCGGGGCTGCCAAAGCTGAAAGTCTGTGATTATGTTATCGAGCAGCAACGAAGCTACCTTAAGGCGCTGAAAAATATCGGCGTCATGGGTTTCCGGATTGATGCCGCAAAACATATGACGCTTGACCATCTGCAGCGCGTCTGGACTGCAGATATTATTGAAAATATGCATATTTTCGGTGAAATCATTACCGATGGGGGAACCATAAAAGAAGAGTATCAACTTTTCCTGCAGCCTTACCTCGAAAAAACAACGCTGGGGGCGTACGATTTTCCATTGTTCAGTACCGTATTTCAGGCGTTTCAAAAAGAGGGGAGTATGGCGTCGCTGATTGACCCCTATTGCTTTGGCTTGGCGCTATTGAATGTCAGGGCGATCACTTTCGCGATCACCCACGATATTCCAAATAATGATACATTTAAGTCATTGATTCTCAAAGAAGAGGATGAGTGGCTTGCGTATAGCTATATACTGGGTCGTGATGGTGGTGTACCGCTGGTTTATACAGATTTAAACCCGAGTAATATATTAAGCAGCAACGGCAAGCCTCGCTGGATTGACTCATGGAAAGATCCACGTATGGCAAAAATGATTCAGTTTCACAACTATGTCCACGGCGAACCTATGGCCCCGATTATTGCGGACAAAGAGATTCTCGTTTTTGCCAGAGGGGAGAAGGGGATAGTGGTGATCAATAAGTCAGATTCAGAGGTCCTTGTGCATTTTGAGTGGCATAAAGAGATGCGAGATCTGCTTACTGGTTGCAATTATGAACTTGAATCGAATCAGTTAAATTTAGCCGTTAATAGTAAGTCATATTTGATGCTGGTTTAGTGCTCACTGAGCTATTTAACTGAATATTGGCGAACTCTCTCAGAGTCATTGGATTTGGAATAAAAGCTCCTTTTCGCTCGTTTTATCTCAAGCGAGCGAAATAGTCTGCTGTATTTTCTCATTATTGATCACTTAATATATTTAACGTCTTGCAGACTTTTAACCTGCAAGACGTTTTATGATTGTTTTTTTAAGTAGGAGGCGTTCATTTGTATTTTAATTAATACTAAACAAGGCATTTTTGCCAATGGAAAAATTATGAAAGCTTGGTCAGATACCGACAAGGAGTAGAATAAAGCTGTTCAAAATCACTGTTAGGCCAAAGGCGTACTTCTCTCTTTTTGTAATAAATATGCGCCATTGTGGTGCGGCATACGTTTATTGTGGTGCAGTATACCGCTCGAGGTTTTTTTTTATCCCCAACTCCCTCCAGAAACTTTCCCCTTTAATTTAAAAAGAACTTTAAAAACAGCAGGTTAAAGTTAATTTGTTAAAATAAAAGTATTTCCATAACGTTGGCGCAATATATGCTGAGTTACCTTGGTAGTATTAAAACATCACTCCGCAGCTGCGCTAATTAAAAGAAAAATAGCTAGCGTCAAGACTATAAAAGATAAAGCAAGTCGATCTTTTTTGAACTTCAATAAACTATAGGAAATGTGATCAAGGTGCTGAGTGGTTACTTTAAATTTTGCTATAGTATTGATAATGTTAAAAAAATTAACATCAGCTTACAAAGATTAACATCCATTTAGAAACAGGGAGGCGTTATAAAAATGCAAGATGTTGAAGCGTGGTGTATCGAGTAGACCCGCTAAGATAAAGCCGATATAAAATAAAAAAACCCAAGGAGAAAGTATGAAGTTAGTAAAGAAAATTTCGTTAGTCGTTGCTTCAATTGCAGCAATAGGTGCTTTTTCTGCCGCTAGTGCAGATCAGCTTGATGACGTTATAAACCGTGGTACTTTAAATTGTGGTGTTGTGCTTGATTTTCCACCAATGGGCTATACAGATAAAGACAATAAACCAGCTGGTTTTGATGTTGATTATTGTAACGATTTGGCAAAAGTTTTAAACGTAAAATCAAATGTAATTAATCTGACCTGGGGCGATCGAATCCCTTCATTGATTTCTGCTAAAACAGATGTTGTTATTGGATCTACTTCAGACACATTAGCGCGTGCAAAATCTGTTGGCTTTACCTATCCCTATTTTGTTTTCAAGTTTCAAGTTTTGTCTAAGAAAGGTGTGAAAATGGTCTCTTTTGAAGACCTTAAAAATGTCAAGGTTGGTGCCGCTCTTGGTACGACATATGAAACTGAGTACTTTAAATATGCAGATTCAAAAGGCTGGGGAAGAGATAACTATACTTCTTTCAAATCCGAAAATGATGCATTTTTGGGATTATATCAAGGCAAAATAGATGCGCTTATATCTACAAATACAAATATAGCCACAAAACTTACTTCAGGTCAGTTTGATAGTTTCATAGCCGGACCTTATGTTCCAAACTATGATGATGTGGTAGGTCTTATTGTAAGAAGAAATGAACTTGCTTGGAAAAATTATCTAAATCTATTTTTGGTTCATCAAATTAGAGATGGAAGATTAAATGAGTTACATATGAAACATTTTGGAACGCCCGTATCGGCTGATATGGTGCAATCATTAAGAGATAATAAATAATCTTTTTGTCGAGAATTAATGGAAAAAAAGTCAACCTCCAGCTCTGCTGGAGGATATCACTATTTGCAACCTCAGGAATTATCAGCAGCCTTCTCAGTCATGATCCGCCTAAAGTTATAAGATGAGAAAACACCAACAAAATAAACGTTAAAGTTTACGGTTTTGGATTGTAAATATCATAGAGTTTGGATACCAAAATATCGAAAAAAAGTCTCTATAAAGATTTGAGACGAGATGAACAGATAATAAGCAACCATATTCACTACCAAGCGCAACAAGGGCGCAGAATTAATCCGCTTTGAGCGGTTCATTAAATCAAGCCTCCGACTTTTTCTGAGGTATTTGACTAGTTAAGGCTCATCAAAGAAGCTTATAAAGAGGACATATGGACAATTATGAATTTCATTGGAATGTTGTATTGGATGCATTCCCGCAACTTTTAAGTGGGGCGTTTACAACGATACATGTATCTGTTTTATCTATGCTTGTAGGTATAGTTATTGCGGTCTTGTTAGCTTTAGGGAAGATGTCAAGTTCGAAAAGTTTTTATCATATTGCAAATATCTGGATAGAAACAGCAAGAAATTTACCGGCACTTTTTCTCATCTACATGGCGTACTTTGGTCTAGGTGCCTATGGCATCCATCTTAGTCCCTATTTTTCGGTTTTTTTTGCGTTAGTATTTATAAATGCAGGATACTTGGCAGAAACATTTAGAGGGGGGTTTGAATCAATTCCAAAGACTCAATATAGTGCGGCAAAATCGCTAGGAATGAATCGTTTTAAGGTTTACAGATATGTGATATTGCCACAAATGTTTAGACGAATTTATCATCCAATGACAAATCAATTTGTTTGGTCAATATTGATGAGTTCTCTTGGTATACTTGTGGGCATGAATGAGCTATCAGGTGAGACGCAAAGACTGCAATCTACCTCATTTAGAACCTTAGAGTTTTTTATCGTCGCAGCTGCGATGTACTTTGTGATAACAAAATTGGTGCTGTTGGCATCAAGCTTGATTGCAAAAAAAGTTTTTAAAGGGGATCTTTCATAATGAATTTATTTACTCCTTTATCCTGGAATGATACTGGCTTTATCTTAACCGGTATTTTAAATACAGTGTATATATCTGTCGTTGCGATAATTGTCGGAACAATTTTAGGGTTATTAATCGGATTTTTGAGAGCAGAATCAAATAAATATGTCAATGTTCTCTTAGGTGGGTTTTTAGATATTCTAAGATCTGTACCACTTATTATTCAACTTATCCTTTTTAGTACTTTTATTGGTGCTATGGGACACCCACTATCTCCTTTTATTGCCGGCTCAATTATATTGTCTCTTTATACAATGTCATTTATGAGTGAAGTCTTTAGAAGTGGATTTAATAGTGTTCCAGATTCCATGAGAACAGCGTCAAGATCGCTGGGTATGAGTTACCTGCAAACAGTATGGTACATTAGGATGCCGATAGGAATGAGAGCCGTTTTCCCTTCTTGGATTGGTGTCGCGCTTAGTGTTATAAAAGACTCTGCACTTGTTTCAGTTATTGGATATATGGAATTACTTAGAACCGGAGAGCAGTTGATATCAAGGACACAAGAACCACTTATGATACTGATAGGAATAGGTTTGTTTTATTTTATGATCTCCTACCCCTTGTCGCGTTACGGTAAACATATAGAAAGGAAAATGGAAATATGATAGAAATTAAAGGCGTGCATAAATCTTTTGGAGATTTAGAAGTTTTAAAAGGGATTGATTTAGAGGTAAACAGCGGTGAAGTTGTTAGTATCATCGGTGCCAGCGGTAGTGGAAAATCTACACTTTTGTATTGTATTAATGCCATTGAGAAGATAAATAACGGCAAGATCATCGTTGATGGCGTGGATGTTCATAACAAAAAAACAGATAAAAATAAATTAAGACAGAATTTGGGAATGGTATTTCAACAGTGGAACTCTTTTCCTCATTTAACGGTATTAGAAAATGCGGCGCTTGCTCCGCGGATTGTAAAAGGTTTTACTAAAGAAGAAGCAGAAGAGATTGCCAGAAAAGAGCTATTTCACGTTGGCCTTGGTGATAAACTTGATCAATATCCTACAAGAATGTCTGGAGGACAACAGCAACGACTCGCCATCGCTAGAGCATTAGCAATGGAGCCTGCTTATATGTTATTTGATGAGGTGACCTCGGCACTTGACCCAGAACTAGTTGGTGAAGTTTTGGATACGTTAAGATTGCTTCGTGATGATGGTATGACTATGATTTGTGTTACTCATGAGATATCGTTTGCGAAAGAAGTATCTGATAAAGTTGCATTTTTTCATGAAGGATTGATTGAAGAAATGGGTTCACCTGAACAAGTTTTGGATAATCCTCAGAGAGAGAGAACACAACAATTTTTAAGTAAAGTTCTCTGATCACCTTAAACTTAACGCGCAGTTAAGCAGGAGGGTTGATCCTGACTGTTTAAATTGCCTTTTAAATACAGGGGCGATCTGATTAAAGGGGAAAGGTGTTATCTTTTTCCTTTTCGATAGATAGTATCTGTTGTAAGTCGCTTTGGGTACAAAGCGACTTACAAAGATTAGCAGACTGAGTGGGAAATGCTTAACTCGTCACCTGATTATTCAAAGATTATGACTTGACTAGCCTACCGAGCTAAGGACTATCACCTTTTAATTTTTACCGATTTATCTCTACAAACTGTCTGTATTTCGCTCTTTCATTGATATGAAAAAGAGGTCAAATTGAAAACTTAAGCTAAAGTATATTTTAAAGCTTATGAAAAATGACGTTTTATTCTACCTATACTCTTCGAACTTTCTAGCTTTCCAGCATTCTTGCCTTTCAGCCCTACGACTTATTATCCTTAATGCCTGCTACCAAAAAATCGACTGCGGCTTTAATCTTAGGCACTTGGTAACGCTGTTTCTGATACAACAAAAACATCCCTAAATTTGGATTTCTGGTCACCGTTAATGCAGGTTTCACGGTTAACTCAACTAATTCACCCGATGCTAAATAATCTGTAATTGCCCAACGAGGCATCATTAAAATGCCAGCCCCTGCAATCGCTTTTTGTAATAACCAATTGCGATTATTAGTCATTAGCAAAGGTGGCGCTGAGACATCATGCCACTGACCTTTTATTTCACATAACCAAGGCGTTGGCCCAGCGGGTGTTTTAAAATACAGCCCTTGATGCTGTTTTAAACATAACGCATCAGAGGGGTAACCAAATTTATCTATATAACTTGCAGAAGCAACAGGAATAAAATCATTATTTATTAATTTAATGGCAATAACGCGCTGATCAGGGGCGTAACCGCCTCGTATGGCTAAATCAACTTCATCCCTTGCCAGCGTTGATAATTCATCACTTAAATTTACATTTAAAATCACTTGAGGATATAAAACAGAAAACGCATCTAATAGCGGCAATAAAACTTGCTCACCAAAACCAACCGTTGAGCTGATATTTAATACCCCCATTGGCGTTGTTTGATAAGAACGCACCGATTCATCGCTTATTTCAAGGGATCTTATAATTTCACTCACCTGCTGATAATAACGCTGCCCGATTTCAGTTAATGTTACAACCCGGGTTGAGCGCTTTAATAAGGTGGCTCCCAAGCTTTTCTCTAAATTTGCAATACGCCGTGAAAGTGATGATGGCGGCACCGAAAATACAGCCGCAGCACTAGTAAAACTCCCCTTTTCGACAACTTGGACAAAATATTTAAGAGCACGTAACTGATCCATAGTCATTTCCCTTTCATTTCACGATAGTCTAGCTATTAAACAATAGCTGGTCTGAATAACTAGTGATCATAAACCTATTGTTGTCTTTATAACAATAAAGAAAAGCAGATTAGGGGGATATATCTGACGCTTTAAAGTGGCCATAATGACTCTATCAGTTAGCGAATGCATCTCTTAAAAGGAATATAACCATGGCAACATTTACTGCAGTTAATTTAATTAAACGTCCTACCGGCGGCCCTATTGACTCATCATTATTTGAAGTCGTTAAAAAAACGATTCCGACTATTGGAGCAGGGCAGTTTCTGGTAAAACAGCAACATATGTCACTTGATCCGGCCATGTTTGGTTGGATGAGCTCTGATACAAACAGTTACATCCCGCCCGTTGCATTGGGCGAGGTGATGCGCAGTTCCGGCATCGGTGAAGTGACGATGAGTAACCATCCTGATTTTGAAGTTGGTGATCGTGTGATGGGCATGATGGGGTGGCAAGAATATTTTTTAAGTGATGGTAAAGGGTTAAATAAAGTAACGGCTCCACTACCTAATGAAAGTGTTTTATCCGTATTTGCATTACCCGGTTTAACCGCGGTACAAGGTTTGTTTAACGTGGGCAAACCTAAAAAAGGTGAAACACTGATCGTTACAGGTGCCGCCGGTTCAGTTGGTTCAATCGTTGGACAACTCGCAAAAGCTGAAGGTCTGCGGGTGATTGGAGTTGTCGGAAACCAGGAAAAAGCAGACTGGATAGTCAATGAGCTCGGTTTTGATGCCGCAATAAATTACAAAAGTGATGATTTAGACGCTCAACTGGCAAAAGCGGCACCAGATGGCATTGATTTATTCTTTGAAAATACAGGTGGCCCAATCCAACATTTCATATTTGATCGTATTAATGCACATGGCCGCGTTGTCGTCTGTGGATTAATTTCAGCTTATGATGCCGAAGTGCCTGACTTAGGTCCAAGCTGGTTAAATATTATTAAACGTCGTATCAGCATTCAAGGTTTTACTATGCCGGATCACTTTCATCAAATACCTGAGTTGTTAGAAAAATTAACACCTTATGTAATGGCTGGACAAATCAAACACCGCTCGCATGTATTACAAGGTGTCGAGTCTGCTATTGATGGCCTGAACTTATTCTCTACGGGTGAAAACAAAGGCAAGCTGATCGTTCAACTTTAATGTCAACTTTAATGTAGAAACGATGCTTTAATTATTCTTTGTTAGTTATTATTATTAGCTATGACAGGTTGCCACGCAAAGCGCGGCAACCTTTAATTTAATATAAAAAACAGTGTTCCGATAGTCATGATCCCCATCGTATAGGTAAATGCTTTTTTAGGTTTTGTGGTAGTCAATGGTTGAGCGATGCCTACTCCAAGATAAGCCCATAAACTGACTAACGTTAAATATGTCGCCGACACTGCCGTAATTAGCGATAGAAAGGCGTATACAGCCATCATAGTCGTAAAGTCCGCCAGCTTGCTTCTTATATTAAGAAACAAATTAATTGGTAACAATAATCCGAAAATTGATCTAAATAGAGATCTTCTGACTAAGACTTCTTCCGGGGTTCCTTGGTTGATACACTTTACTATCATTTTGGGTAAAAAAATAACGCTCATTTATCCCGGAGACAGTCCATGGAAATTAAATTGCAGTACGATATTAAAGTAAAGGAGCTATCGCGCAATGTGCCCAAATCGCCTGTGCTAGTGAATATTTAAGCTATTGCGGCGCTCACATTGTCCCGTCAGCGAGCACAATAACTCACGCTCAAAAAATCCCATTAGCGAATGTAATGAGCTAAGGTGCAACATCCCCTTACATTATTTTAAGGGAAGGTATATATCAGTTAATAACTCACTCTCAGGTACTTCTGGAAGTAAGTTTATATAATGAAAAAACATAGGAACATCTCTAAGTTCTTCTTTACTTTCAGGTAGCCACTTTCCATAGAAGTCATAAATTTTACTGTTCATTAAATCATGAGAACCGGTGTGGCGTAATACGGCACACCGACCACTAGGAAGAGTTTTATTAATGATTTTATGTGTATTAGCAGGAACATCGGATGTAATGGAACCACAAATATCAAATCTAAATTTACCTGGTTCTGTATAACTTGGATCATCATAAACAATGCCATAAGAATTACTGCTACTGACAGGGGAAAGACTACTTTCTTTTCTCCATTCAATAAAACGTTGAACAGACTCATTCAATAATCTAGGGTCACCACGATGCTCTAAGACAGCAACTTTCGTTTCTTCAAAATCAATAATTTTAATTTGCATGATATTATTTCCTTTATATTTGATTAAGTTATATTTTTCATGCCAAGGCTTCCATTCTGGTTTTTTTCTGAATTGTGAGGGGGTTTGTTTAAAGTTCTTTTTAAATGCTCTTGAAAAAGATTCGTGATTATCAAACCCTGAATCTAGTGCAATATCTATTACTTTAATATCTTGATTAAATACAAGTTGATAAGAAGCTCTTTTTAACCTTAATAACTGTATAAATTTAAAGACACTTATCCCCATATAAATAGAAAACTGTCGATGGAAGTGATATTTTGAGAAATTTGCTACCTTACTTAGTTTTTCAATAGATAAGTCTTCATCTAAATTATTGTAAATAAAGTCACATATATTATTAAACCTTTCAGCATACTTTTTTGCAGCATCATTTGTCATTTATATCCCCTTAACTAGAAATAATAATGCATTACTTAATGGATAATATCTTGACCGAAGTTGCTAACTTTAATTTTTTTACCCCTATACACGGCTGGTAAGTATATCTATATAAATTTCTAAGCTGCTATCCGATCCAAAAGCGTCTCCGCTAGTAGAAACCTCGACGCTCGCTAATTCCCATTTGCGAGCGTCGTAGTTCCCTAGTGAATTTGGTCACTGTTTTTTTGTTTTATAAGTCGCTTGGGGGCGATTGCGACTTAGCTTCCTAGGTTGGAAAGGGCACAAAGCGCCTCAGAAAATATTACATAAATAACTCTAAAATCGTGGCCAGAATTACTTTGCTACTTCACTCCACATATTAAAACCATCAGATCATAAAGTATCCTACTAAGACTTATGGCTTTTAGTTTGTATGTGTTTTTCATAAATTCACCAAAAATTTGATCACGACTGTTGTGGTTGATTATGGAGGCTGTAATTCAACGGCTTCGATTAACCCATTTTCTTGTAATGTTTTAAGTGTCGGACAACTAATATTGTGCGCTTTTAACTGCGCTGCGGATAATCTATTATCCTGCAATAAAGAGAGCCTGCTGCTATTTTTTAGCTTTGTTAAAGTCATCTAAGATAAAGTTTTTACCGGATAGCTGCCAATGCTCGCTACCTTTAAAGTAAAGTTTGTTTCTTTACCTTGGCGCAATGAAGAGGGAGCGTTTGCTGAAAAACATCGCCAAAAGGGTGCTGATAATAAAAGGCAGCCCAGCGTAAAAGTGACCAGAGGTTGTTATTGAGTAATTCTGTTTGATCAATTAACTGAGTGATCTTTTTTAATTTATCTATGGCGTAATCACAGTGCGGGTTAACTTCACAAATCATGCCGATCAGCTGTCTTTTACCGCCGAAAGGGATGCGTACACGGCAGCCGACCAGGTTATTTATATCTGTTTTAAGCAGCTCACTTAGTAGATAGTTTGGCAATAAATAATCGAACTGTTTATGCAGCGGAATCGCTAATGCGACACGGCAGATGATAGCTTGGCTCATAGTTTTAATTGGCAGCGAATAAAAAATATATTGTAACGTGCTTTAGAGTGGCCGACTAAATAAATGCAGTTAAAAAAGTGCTTTGTGTCTTAGGATGTTTTTGCTTTATAAAGTAAAAAAGGGATTATATTATTTTTTTCTATGCCTTTTCGTTGTGGAACAGTAAGTTAATATAGCGGTCTATGATGCGCAAATCCTATAATAAGGCTTGATGCAATAAGGGATTCAGACTAAGTTAATGAATAACGGAGTGTTAATCACTCATGATGAATTAATTCTCCCGATAAATAGCCAAGCGCACCATTACAAGTAGGTCCTATGAGCAATACTTTTACCAAACTAGTGAGCAAATTAACTCATTCTTTGGAGCAAGAAAACGGCCAAGAACTATTGGTTTTAATTGACCAATGTCATCCTGCTGAATTGGGGCGATTAATTGAATCGTTACCGAATAAATATCGAGATTATTTTTGGGACTTGATCCCACTTAAATATAAGGGTGAAGTATTACTCGCGGTGCATCGTGAGCTGCGCCTATTTTTAATTAAAAAAACCAGCGAAGCTGATCTTCTTAAATGCCTGTCTACTCTGCAAATGGATGAGTTGGCGGATATTGATGTAGATCTACCGTTATCTGTTGTGGGCGCCATGGTGGCGGCCATGGATAGTCAGCGAAAAGAGCGTTACCAGATCGTTGCCTCTTTTCCTGATCATACTGCTGGTGGGTTAATGGATGTCGATGCGACGGCGGTTAGAAAAGACGTTACTCTTAAGGCTGTGTATCGGTATTTGTGCCAATTGAGGAAAAGACAAGGCATGTTGCCCGAGCAACTCGACCAATTAGTGGTTGTAGACAGGGAAAATAAAGTACAAGGAACCCTTTATCTGAGTGACTTAGTTTCATTGGATAATTCTTTGTCCGTTGGTGACGTGATGAAAAACGACGTGCCATTAATCGATTCATTATTATCAGCAACTCAGGTTGCACAAATTTTTGAAGATCACGATTTAATATCTGCACCTGTTGTAGACAAAAATAATTGTCTGTTGGGACGGATAACCGTCGATGATGTTATCGATTTTTTAAAGCACAATTCAGAGCAGGGTTTATTGGCCTCAGCAGGTCTTAACAAAGAGTTGGATATGTTTGCGCCCGTCTCGCATATTTCTTTAAATAGGGCTATTTGGTTAGGTGCTAATTTAATTACCGCATTTGTGGCCGCCTGGGTGATCGGGTTTTTTGAATCATCTATCGAACAACTCGTTGCACTTGCCGTACTTATGCCGGTTGTGGCAAGTATGGGGGGGGTCACAGGAAGCCAAACACTTACCGTTGTAACGCGAGGTATCGCCCGCGATCTGGTGAGCAGTGCGAATATTGTTTCGCTGACTATACACGAATTAAAAGTATCTTTTATTAATGGACTATTGTGGGCGACTGTTGTCTTTTTTATTACCCTTTTCTGGTATGACGATTGGAAATTAGGCAGTGTTTTTGCACTTGCACTTTTTGTTGTTAGCCTAACAGGCACATTTTCAGGGGCCATTATTCCTATTTTATTGAAAAAACTTGGAGTAGATCCTGCCATTGCTGGTGGAGTTATACTGACAACGATTACTGATGCGGTGGGGTTCTTAATATTTCTGGGGACGGCGACTTATATTTTGATTTAATAGCAAGGTTCTTAATCAATATTCTGAGATGCAAAACCAGCTGCATTATCACAGCTGGATTTTTTATTGACTATAAAAGATCCTAATTATTCATTTTCATCTGACTGATCAGCATGAGAAGAACCTTCAAACTGCTCAACATCGGCTAATTTTCCGAACCAAAAATATGAACTGATAATCTTAAATTGTCGGCTTAAACCTTTACTTGGTAGTGATTCTAGCTTCCACAATATCCCTGCCGCTTCTGGAAATTGCGTACCCGTAATTTTATCTTCATACAATCGATCTGTTATTCCGCACCTAAATTACTATTAAAATTCACCTTTAAATTGTGATCTATATTTCAAAATTTTTATGTTTTTGAGAAAAATATAAAAACTATTGACCCCGATCTCTCTTTTTATTCTGGTCAAGTCCAACCGGACATCTGACTTTGTAAATTTTCATAGTTGATCGGAGATAAATTAGTGGCCAATTTTATTTGCCCACTAATTTATAGTCGGCTAGGTCATAATGGGGGCGAAAGCGGGATATATATCTGAGGCGCAAAGGGGCACAAACCGATTTAGATTATTTACTCTATTTGACTGTATTAACACAACAAATAACGTGCAATAAAATAGTTGGTTAAAATTAGCTACGCAGGAGCAAAGCCGACTGTTTGTTATCCCTATTTATTTACTAGCTTCTCACTTGTTAACCACTGAACACCGTAAAACTTAGCCAGATATAGATACAGTACCCGCCAAGTAGTATTCCGCCTTCTAACCGGCTCAGGCGACTTCCCGTGTACAAAAATAAAAACATGAATAAAAACGTCCCAAGCATAACCCCTTGATCAAACTGCATGATTCTTGCATTAACAGAATGAAGACACTCCCAGAATTCCAAGTAAGTTGAAGATATTACTTCCGAGTATATTTCCAACCGCTACATCAGCGTGCCGCCGAATGGCTGCTATCACCGATATA
>NZ_JBLIEK010000062.1:0-22230 GCF_047632995.1 Psychromonas sp. | reverse complement strand
GGTTTCATTGATGATGTTGAAACAATTATGAAAGATATGCCTGATAAGCGTCAAACTGCGCTTTTCTCGGCAACCATGCCAGACCAAATTAAACGTATTACTAAACGTTATATGAACAAACCAACTGAAGTTAAAATTCAGTCTAAAACATCTACCGTTGAAAATATCGAACAGAAATGTTGGATTGTACGTGGTGTAAATAAACTTGATGCCTTAACACGTATGCTTGAAACTGAAGAGTTTGATGGAGTGATCATCTTTGCTCGTACTAAAACAGCAACGGTTGAATTAGCTGAGCGTCTAGAAGCACGCGGTTACCGCAGCGCAGCCTTAAACGGCGATATGAACCAGCAAGTTCGTGAACGTACTATTGCACGTATAAAATCAGGCAGTTTAGATATCTTAGTCGCAACAGATGTTGCAGCACGTGGTCTCGATGTTGAACGTATCAGCCTCGTTGTAAACTATGATATTCCTACCGATACTGAATCTTATGTTCACCGTATCGGACGTACTGGTCGTGCCGGACGTAAAGGTAAAGCGATTTTGTTCGCAGCACCGCGTGAGCGCCGTTTGCTACAAGCGATTGAGCGTGCAACACGTCAACAAATTACGATCATGGATTTACCATCACATGATGAAGTCACAAAAACACGTATTGCGAACTTTGAAACACAAGTTGCTGCAGTGTGTGAAAGCGAAGATCTTTCTTTCTACCGCACTTTATTCGAACAAATCGAAAACAACAGTGACCTTGAAGAGTTAGATTTAGTTGCAGCGCTTCTCTACATGGCACAAAAAGATAAACCATTACAGCCTGTTGAAGAGAAGTTTGTTGAACCTCGCGTCGAGAGCAATAATCGTGGTGATCGTGGACGTGATCGCGGACGCAACGACCGTGGTGATCGTGCTCGCAATGATCGTGCTGATCGTGGTGCTCGCAATGAAAGTGATGATAAACCACGCGGTCGTGGACGCCCGACAGATGTTGAATTAGAAGTGTACCGTATTGATGTGGGTCGTTCACACGGCGTACAAGTTAAAAACATTGTAGGCGCAATTGCCAACGAAGCAGATATCAACAGCCGCTTTATTGGTGATATCAAACTAAACGATGATTATTCAACAATTGAATTACCAAAAGGTATGCCAGCTGAAACGATGAAACATCTAGAAAATGTTTATGTCTGTAAACGTCAGTTAAAAATTAAAAAGAACTAATCATTCTTATTAATTGAATAATTTAGGGTGCTTTTTAGCGCCCTTTTTTATATCTGAAAATCACCGACTGGATAGAAAAAAGGGCCATGCAGAAATATTGAAGGGGTGAACGCAAGCTCCCAAGGTATTAGAATCCACTAATTAGATAATCTAATTAGTGGATTTGCATTGTTATTTCTTTTTGGTTGGCCGTTTCCAACCGTCAATATTGCGTTGTCTGCCGCGCGCAACTGCTAATGCGTTATCGGGGACATTATTAACAATTGTTGATCCCGCCGCCGTAGTTGCACCATTACCGACTGTAACAGGCGCAATTAATTGGCAATCAGAGCCAATAAAGACATCGTCACCGACAGTTGTATGATGTTTATTAACGCCGTCATAATTACAGGTGATAGTGCCTGCCCCCACATTTACCCTTTGCCCTAATGTGCTATCACCAATGTAACTTAAATGACCGCATTTAGTGCCGCGTCCAAGTGTTGATTTTTTGACCTCAACAAAGTTACCAATATGCACCTCTTTTTCGATCACACTTTCCGGGCGAATACGCGCAAAAGGACCGATCACCGCCTGCTCACCGATTCGGCTGCCTTCAATAATAGAGTTCGCTTTAATCTCTGCATTTTTCTCAATATTACAATCAATCAAGATGCAGTTTGCACCGATTACAACACCGTCTGCTAAGCTCACTTTTCCCTGAATAATTACATTAATATCAATATCAATATCCTGGCCGCAGGTCAGCTCACCACGCAGATCAAAACGTGCAGGATCACGCAGCATCACGCCACTTAACAGTAGTTGCTCTGCTTTTTGCAGCTGATAGGCACGTTCCAATTTAGAAAGTTGTAAACGTGTATTCACTCCTTCCACTTCAACTATATTTTCTGGATGGACAGCATGGATAAGATGCCCCTCTTGGTGTGCCATTTTAATAATATCGGTAATATAGTATTCATTAGCGGCATTATCATTACTTAATGCGGGTAACCAACGCGCTAGGTCCCCAGAGTTTGCGACTAAAATTCCCGTATTTATCTCTTTAATATCTAATTGTGCCGGAGTGGCATCTTTCTGCTCGACAATACCGACCACCTCACCAGCCACGCGTTCAATTCGCCCATATCCAGTTGGATTTTCTAATTCCACCGTTAATAAAGCGATGCCATCTTGTGGCTGTGCGGCAATTAAACGCTCTAACGTTTGCGCTGAAAGGAGTGGCACATCACCGTAAATCATCAGTATTTTTTCATTCTCTTTAAAATGGGGCTGGGCAATTTGCATCGCATGACCCGTTCCTAATTGTTCTGACTGCTTGATCCAATTTAACTGCGGCTCAGATATTTTATCCTGCAGCTGTTCGCCACCGTGACCATAAATAAGATGTATATTCTCAGAGCCAAGGCCTTTAACTGTATCAATAACATGCTGCAGCATTGGCTTATCAGCAATTTTATGAAGTACTTTTGGCAGGGCAGAGCACATACGTGTTCCTTTACCAGCAGCAAGAATAACAACACTTAAAGACATAATTGAAACCTTAATAGTTAATAGATAGAAAAATTAGCACTTATTTTAACGGATTTCGCGCTCAATAAAAGGAATAATAAAACAACAACATGCTGCTTTATATAAGGATTAGTATGAAATAATTAGCAGAAAGGTGAAATAGTGGAATTAATATCGCTTTGCACTATAAAAAATGGGTGATTTTTTGCATAATAATCCCATACAGAGTGACTACCCGTAAATAATAGGCTGCTTTAATGAAACAAAAAATATTACAAGAGATGCGTGTTTTACCCGAGATCAATATTGATAACGAAATTCAGCGTCGTATCGACTTTATCAAAACGAAACTGCAACAGGCTGGCTCCCATAGCCTAGTGTTAGGTATTAGCGGTGGCGTAGACTCAAGTACAGCAGGCCGTTTATGCCAATTGGCAATTGAGCAACTCAATCAATCTCAGAGCAGTGAACAATATCAGTTTATCGCGGTGCGTTTGCCTTATGGCGTGCAGAAAGATGAACAGGAAGCACAATTAGCGCTGCGCTTTATTCAGCCTTCACATTGCATATCGGTTAATGTACAAACTGGTGTAGATGCTATTCATAAAAGCACACTCGACGCATTGCAAAGCAGCCAACTTAATCTTCCTGAAAACAGTAATATAGATTTTGTTAAGGGCAATGTTAAAGCGCGTATGCGTATGATTGCGCAATATGAAATTTCCGGTTTAACGGGCGGTTTAGTGGTTGGTACCGATCATAGTGCAGAAAACATAACTGGTTTTTATACTAAACATGGCGACGGTGCATGTGATTTAGCACCTTTATTTGGTTTGAATAAACGCCAAGTACGTGCGTTAGCTAAGCATCTCGGCGCCCCCGCACTATTAGTGGAAAAAGCACCCACTGCAGATTTGGAAGAAGATAAACCGCAACTCGAAGATGAAGTGGCCCTTGGTATGACTTACAATCAAATTGACGATTTCTTGGAGGGCATACAAGTTCCGCAGGAAATTGAAGATAAATTGATTGCTATCTATTTGCGCACGCAGCATAAACGTTTACCTACACCAACGATTTATGATTACAGCATCTAACGGTTTTTAATCAAACCATAGTACCTATGAAATATCGCAGCAACGTCTCTCCTTACTTGCGATATTTCATCTTCCCGCTCCGCTGCCAACTTATCTGCACCATCTCCAGTCGATTACATATAAATTATGCGCAGTTTAAATAGTTATCCAATTTTTGTACTTATTTATTCACCTAGATGAGTCAAAAAACTAGCCAGAACAAACCTGATAATGGTAAATTCCCTATTAGGTTAATGGTTAACCGGGTACGCTTTGTATCTTTTTAAACTTTAAGGAATATTGGACAATGAAAAAAGTTGGTTTAGTTGGTTGGCGCGGTATGGTTGGCTCTGTGCTTATGCAAAGAATGCGCGATGAAAATGATTTCGCAACGATTGAGCCCCTGTTTTTCACCACCTCACAAGTGGGTCTTACCTCTCCTGAAATTGGGAAACCAACCGAGACATTAAAAGATGCCTTCGATATTGCAGCGCTAGCAAAAATGGATATTATCGTGACCTGTCAAGGCGGGGACTATACCAATAAAGTTTATCCAAAACTGCGTGCATCCGGCTGGAGCGGCTACTGGATTGATGCGGCATCTTCACTGCGCATGAAAGATGACAGCATTATTGTATTAGATCCGGTTAACAAAGATGTTATTAAACAAGGTCTAACTGATGGAATTAAAACTTACGTCGGTGGTAACTGTACGGTTTCATTATTATTAATGGCGCTTGGCGGTTTATTCGAGCAAGATCTTATTGAATGGGTTGTCCCACAGACATACCAGGCGGCGTCTGGTGCCGGTGCCCGTAATATGCGCGAGTTAATCAGCCAGATGGGATCGATTCATGCTTCCGTTGCCGACAAACTGGCCGATCCGGCTTCTGCTATTTTAGAAATAGACCAACAAGTTGCCGACCATCTACGCAGTGACGCTCTGCCAACAGAGCAGTTTGGTGCAGCGCTAGCTGGCAGTTTGATCCCCTGGATTGATGTGCCAATGCCTTCGGGTCAAAGTAAAGAAGAGTGGAAAGCGCAAGTTGAAGCCAATAAAATATTAGGCACGAGTGATAAACAGATTCCTATTGATGGTTTATGCGTGCGCATTGGCGCGATGCGTTGCCACAGTCAGGCGATCACCCTGAAACTTAAAAAAGATATTTCAGTTGCCGAGATAGAAACAATTTTAGCATCACACAATGAGTGGGTTAAAGTTATTCCAAATGAGCGCGATGCTACGGTGCAAGAGCTGTCGCCAGCAAAAGTAACCGGCACCTTAAGTGTACCCGTCGGGCGTATCCGTAAATTGGCGATGGGGCCAGAATATGTCAGTGCCTTTACAGTCGGTGACCAGCTATTATGGGGCGCTGCAGAGCCGCTGCGTCGTATGTTAAATATTTTACAAGAGTCATAACTTGCTCTAATCTACACACTATCAGTTCAGCAACCTATTTTAATAAGCTGTTGGACTGATAACAACACAGCGTGATAGACCTTTGCAGTCATGAAACACAAGCGCTATTTTATTGCGCCACGTGATCCATCATTCATATAGAACTAGCTCTCCGTGCTATCATAGAATATATTCCCGATTAAATTTTCACAGAGAAACAAACCACATACGCCCTGTCTCGGACTTAGCAATACTATCTATTGAGCGTTAAATACGACGCATACCCTTTGGACATCATTATGAATCAAAAAAAAACACCCACTTCCTATGATGTTGCTAAATTAGCAGGCGTTTCTCCCAGTACTATTTCGCGATTCATTAATCGCACCTCATTTGTATCTGATGACAAAGCACAAAAAATAGAAAATGCGATTAATGTATTAGGATATAAATCTAATTTACAAAATAATGGCCAGCACAACCGCCGTTCAATGACAATCGGCGCATTAGTCCAACATCCCGATAGTCCTTACACCAGCCAGATATTAAACGATATGGAAAACGTGCTTATAGAGCAAGGTTACTCTTTCATCATCGCGTCTGGGCATTGGCAACAAAAACTCTCAATACATGCATTGCAGTATCTCAAGCAAAATAATGTCGATGGCGTCATCATTGTCACTGGAAACTTAAGCAGCCAGCAAATCCTAAACTTTGCAGAAAGCACCCCTGTAGTCACTGTCGGTTATAATATTGAAAGTCCCAATATTCGATCTATTAATTTAGATAATGAACTAGGTGGTTATATCGCGACACTGCATTTACTTCAAAAGGGACATGTGAATATTGTTCACATTAAAGGGCTAGCTAGCCAACCCGATTCAATTGCAAGGTTTAATGGCTATCAACGCGCTTTAAAAGAGTGGGGATTACCTATCATTCCAGCTTTGGTTCGCGAATGTGATTTTAGCTCTAAAGAAGCCTACCAACAGACATTAGAATTAATTAACAGCAATGTGAAATTTAGCGCGGTTTTTGCCGCAAACGATCTCTCCGCTTATGGCGTTATTAAAGCATTACATGACAATAATTTAAGAGTACCTGAAGATATTTCTGTTATTGGTTTTGATGATCTTCCTACTTCCGAATACTTTACGCCCGCATTAACAACACTAAGACAGCCAATCCATGCATTAGGTACCGTCTCTGCACATTCCATTTTAAACTTGCTTGGTGGACAACGCTACGAAGCAAGAATTCCTCCTATTGATTTAATCGTCAGAGATTCAACGAGCGAAGTGAACAAAAACTTTTTGTTACGGAAAAAGAGTTTCAATGAATGGTAATGGACTGATTAAGTACAAATAAGATCAAGCTATTACATAAATAAGAAGCGATAACTGCTATCCCTTCTTACTTATCGCTATTATCTTTACAATGCTTCGGGTAAATAGGAAAAGATCATACCCGGACGGAAGTAACGACCTGCGGTATACTTCATTCCCGTTTCCCGTAGCCATGAATATAAGTGAGCTATCACGTCATCATCAGCCTTGCTTATTGCGCTTTGTGCAATCGCCCCCTTAAAGAGATCACGCGACTCACTAATAAACGGATTCACTCGACCATCAGCCAGTAAACATCCTCTGCAAGCTTTTCAAATGAGCCAAGCGCACCTTAATAAGTTGAAAGCCATGCAACAAATTCATGGAATGAGTAAATTTAAATAATGCAATCACAGTTTAAATCAGATCTCGTTGTTGCGATCACACAACCTTCACCTTTGTTTTTTTATCCTGATTTGAATCACTCATACTGCGCATCTTTATTATTTTAGAGGAGCAATAATAAAAACAAAATTATGGAGGCTCTCTTATGGACTTGCTAATGCACAGCGAGTTTTTGTTGCAGCGCCCTTTGATGAAGGCAGGAAAATTAATATCACACTACAAAAGAGGCGGTTACAGATATTTTATCGGCTGTGATTTTATACTCAAATGTAATTTGACTAAATAAAGGAATAAGAGATGAAAATAAAAATGATAGGTCTTGCAGTAGTTGCCTTATCTTTAATTACGTCATGTACTGTAACCGAAGAAATCGCCAAAGAGAGCAGTGCTGATGCAAATCAGAATACAACAGCTGCAGAGATGCTTAGCAACGGTGCATTTACCACAAACATTAATAACTGGTGGCTAGCTGGCGCTACTGTGAAGGTTAAAAATCAAGAAGCTTGTATGCCGATAGCGAACCCAGGTAGTAACACATGGGATGTTATTTTAGGTCAAGCAGGAATCGGTCTTGAAAAAGGCAAAACCTACAATATTAGTTTCGATGCATACGCATCAGAAGAAACGCAATTGAAAACGCTTATTCAGCATCAAGGTCCTCCCTACACATCCCACTTTGCCACTGATACTCTCCTCAATAAAAAGAAGCAAAATTTCGCTTATAAATTTACACAAACCAACGATAGTGATGCACAATCTGAATTTCAGTTTCAAATGGGCGCACAAAAAGCGGCAACTATTTGCGTAAGTAATGTATCTATTACAGGTAAAGCCTTTGTTGAAACTAAAAAGACTAATCCTATTCGTGCCAATCAAGTTGGTTTTTTACCTCAAGCTGAAAAAATAATCTTTTTCGCTTCTGATTCTAAGCAACCATTACCTTGGGTACTCGTTAATGAGCAAGGTATTAATATTGATATGGGCCGTAGCCAAGTATATGGACTCAATAAAGCATCCGGTGAGTTGATTCATCAAATTGATATTTCTGACCAAACCCAAGAACAACAAGGGTTAATCGTTAAAGCTGGAGAGCACGAAACCTTTCCCTTTGATATCAGTCGCAATATTTATTCAAAGCTGAAATATGATGCCCTCTCATACTTTTATCAAAATCGCAGTGGTATCACAATTCAAAAAAGTTTAGTAAGTCGTGATGATTTGGCAAGACCTGCAGGTCATACTTCCGATGTTGTAACCTGTTTCGATGCTAAAGATTCATGGGGTAATGAATGGCCAGGTTGTGATTTTTCTCTCGATGTAACCGGTGGATGGTATGATGCGGGCGATCATGGTAAATATGTCGTCAACGGTGGCATAGCAACATGGACTTTATTGAATCTTTACGAGCGCGGTAAATGGATAAATAATGCACCCGTGCCATTTGTTGATGGAACAATAGCCATTCCGGAAAATGGTAACGGTGTGAACGATATTTTATCTGAAGCTCGTTGGAATGTTGAATTTATGCTAGCGATGCAGATTCCTGAAGGGAAAAAAATCTACGCGCCATTGGGGGATCAGTCAGCTGATAATAGACTCAAGCTAACAGAAATAGATGGCTCTCAGCTTGTGTTTCATAAAGTGACTGATGATAATTGGACTGGTATGCCTTTGCCACCACACAAAGATATACAAAAGCGCCATGTTGGGCAGCCAAGTACAGCCGCGACATTAAACCTAGCGGCAGTGGGGGCACAGTGTGCACGTATTTGGAACGATATTGATAGTAAATTTGCACAAACTTGCTTAACTGCTGCACAAAATGCTTGGAAGGCGGCCAATAAACACGCAAACATTTTTGCTTACAACAACTTTACAGGGGGTGGCCCATACAGTGATTTCGACCTACAAGATGAATTCTATTGGGCAGCAGCTGAACTTTACGTCACAACAGGAGAAAAGGTATATGCTGATTACATCAAAAAATCTCCTCTTCACCTTGATACACCCAAAGGAAATATTGGTGCCGCTCATGATATTTATTGGGGATACACAGCGCCGCTTGGCACAATTAGCTTAGCCATTGTTCCTAATAAATTAGGCGCATCAGCAACTAAACAAGCCCGTGAAAACATCATCACTACAGCCAAGACTTATCAACAGCAGTTACAAAATGAAGGCTACAATATCCCTTATTCAGTAGAGGCCTATCCATGGGGTTCAAACTCAAATTTAGTCAATAGAAGCATATTTCTTATTTATGCAAATGACTTTACCAATGACAATAAGTACCTAACCGCAGCAGCAAGTGCGATGGATTATTTACTAGGCGCAAATCCTCTTAATATCTCATACGTTACCGGCTATGGGGAAAATGCAGTACAAAATCCTCACCATAGATTCTGGGCATTTTCTGCTGATGAAAATAGCCCGAAACCAGCGGCAGGCGCGTTAAGTGGAGGACCTAATTCGATCGAAATGAGTGATCCTATCGCTTCCGTACTGAAAAAATCTTGTACTGGTCAAACATGCTACTCAGATAATATAGGTGCTTGGGCGCTTAATGAAATAACCATCAACTGGAATGCCCCCTTAGTTTGGGTTGCAACAGCTCTTGATGAAGGCAAGCTTAATTAATATCACAATAAAAACCTTAAATTACAGCCATTTATTATGGCGGTAATTTTATTAAAAAATATAATTTCACTAATATAGGAATAAAATATGGTAATCAAAAACATAGGTATTGCAGTCGTTGCCTTATCTTTAATTACGCCATGCATTGTAAATGCTAAAGACACTACGGCTGATGTAAATCAGGATACACGAGCTAAAACGAGTGGCAAAAATAGTTCAACGGCACCCGTTTATGGAGCTGAATTGTACAGTTTAGATCGCGTTCAATTTGGTAAATTCATTATACGTATGAAAATGGTTTCTGAACCTGGCGTGGTCTCTTCATTTTTTACTTACGATAATGAATCATGGCAAGGAGAAGGTCGTCCTTGGCGTGAAATAGATTTTGAAACAATCGGCAGCAAACCGGATGTTTTACAAACCAACCTTATTACTGGTAATGCAGAAAAACGTATCCACTCAGAAAAAACAAGCACGGTAGCAGCGATCGATAGCTTCCAAACTTATACATTAGAGTGGACACCAGAAGCAATTATTTGGAAAGTAAACGGAGAAACCATACGTACCGATCTTGCACAAGATTCTCAACAAATTCGTGACATGGCTTCTACCCCCCAAACTTACCGTGCAAACATTTGGATCTCTGAAGTGGTTGACTGGGTTGGGGAGTTTGATGAAAAACAGTTACCTAAATATCAAGTTATTGATTGGATTGAATACCATGAATATAAAGCAGATAAAACCTTTGCATTAACATGGCGTGATGATTTCAATGAATTTAATGACAAGCGATGGGGTAAAGGTGATTGGGGATTTGACACTAACCTCGCGACTTTTTCTCCAGAAAACATTAAAATTATTGATGGTGAGCTTGTCTTGGCTTTAACTCTCGAGAATACGGGCATTGATGCTAAGCATTATAAAAATTCAAAATAATAAATTATTTTTGAATGACTAAAAACCCGATATTAGATATCGGGTTTTTTAAGATACTGCAATCGAGTTGAATTGATCGCTATAAAATAGCATTATTCGTCTTTTTTACTGCGCGACAATAAATCTATCGCCGCTTCGTTTACATCTTTGCCTTGGTAAAGCACATAATAAATTTGCTCGCATATCGGCATTTCAATACCAACACGATTAGCTAAGTTATACACCTCTTCCGTATTGCGATACCCTTCCACTACCTGACCAATTTCAACTTGTGCTTCCTCAATCCCTTTGCCCTGCCCTAAAGCAAGTCCAAAACGACGATTGCGCGATTGATTATCGGTGCAAGTTAACACTAAATCGCCTAAACCGGCCATCCCCATAAAAGAAGATTCTTTTGCGCCAAGCGCAACACCTAAACGGGTTAATTCAACTAAACCACGGGTAATAAGTGCAGTGCGGGCATTGGCGCCAAAACCTAAACCATCCGCCAATCCTGCGCCGATAGCAATCACATTTTTCACCGCGCCACCTAATTGTACGGCGGTAAAATCATCTGAAATGTAGGATCTGAAATTGCGTTGATTATGGAATAGATCCGCTAGATCCTGGGTAAACTGTTCCTGCGTTCCGGCAACCGCAACCGCAGTCGGCAAACCTTTTGCCACTTCCATCGCAAAGGTCGGCCCGGAAATAACCGCTAACGGGTAATTTTCGCCGAGCACATCAACAGCCACTTCCTGCAATAAACGTCCCGTTTCTGCTTCCAACCCTTTCGTTGCCCAAGCAATTCGATGGTCAGGTCTTAGATAGGGTTTTATCTGCTGCAGCACCAGTGCAAACACATGGCTAGGTACAACCAGTAATATATTGCGTGTCGCGGCCAAGCAGGTCGCCAAATCACTTTCCGGAATCAATAGTTCAGGAAATTCAATATTGGGTAAAAATTCTCTGTTTTCGCGATCCTTTTGCAGGCGCGCAATATGATCGACTTCATGCCCCCAAATAAGTGTTGGGTGGCCATTTCGTGCCAAAGATACAGCAAGGGCGGAGCCATATGACCCCGCCCCTAATACTGTAATGGCTATTTTATCTGCCATTTAAAAATACCTATTTAATTTAGACTAAGAGTCTAATTTAGCAGCTTCTGCTTGTTTAGTTTCTTCAGCTTGCTTACTTTGAACTGCTTGTTGAAAAAGTGCATCAAAGTTAACCGGCGCAAGGTTTAATTGTGGAAAAGTACCACGAGTAACAAGACTTGCTACAGCTTCACGCGCATATGGGAATAGGATATTTGGACAAAATGCATTGATACAATGTGCCATTTGCGGACCTTCTAATTTGCCCACAGAGAAAATTCCCGCTTGTTGAACTTCGCAAAGAAATGCAACATCTTCACCAACTTTTGCAGTTGTAGTCAAAGATAGAACCACTTCATATACACCCTCTTCTAATTTTGTGCTTTTTGTATCGATATCCATTGATACTTCAGGCGCCCATTCTTTTTTAAAGATGGTTGGCGAGTTTGGGCATTCAAACGAGATATCTTTTACGTATACACGTTGGATGTTAAATTCTATTTGTTGCGGTTGATCTTGTTGTTCTGACATTTTAATCCCTTATAAGGTTATTTATATAATTGCATAACTACTACAGTTTATTGCTTCTGTTTGATAGTTACTTTTTAAGTAATTGATCAAGTTTGCCACTTCGCTCTAATGCATAAAGCTCATCACAACCACCCACGGCTTGATCATCAATCACAATCTGTGGCACGGTTGTTCCCCCCGTTAATGCGCGCATCTTAGCGCGCGCATCTGCTTTAGAGACGTTAATATCCGTGTACTTAACACCTTTGTCGTCGAGCAACTGTTTAGCTCGGACACAATACGGACAGTAAGCTGTGCTATACATAATCACTGTGGCCATTTTTATTTCTTCGTTGTTGGTAAATTTGCAGATGCCCAACCGCCCATACCGGATGAAAGGTTGTTCACTTGAGTAAAACCAGCTTTAACCAGTTTAGTTGCAGCACCGGAAGAACGAGCTCCCGATTCACAGACTAGTATAATGGGGGTCTCTTTATGATTTTCAATCTCTGCAAAATTTCCTTTCTCAATTTGTGACAGAGTTATGTTTTTTGCGTTTACAATATGCCCTTTCTGGTATTCATCACTTGAACGCAGATCTACAATAATGGCATCTTGCTTATTAACCATTATGGTAGCTTGTTGTGCAGTGACACTGGTAACGCCCGTTAACTTATCTTTTATAAGGCTATGCAGCAACACAGCGGCAACCGCCACCCAGCCAATTGATAACATCAAGTGATTGGAAATAAAGTTTATATATTCTTGCATAATTTATGTTCATCTCTGTAGTGTAGGGAAATTTTGCAATGAGTATACCTTGTGAAACACAGAAGAAAAGCCAAAGACTTTTATCCTTAGCGATAAAATGGTTAAATTTAACCAATTTTACTCACTATTGCGTTGTATACCCAAATTACTTGAAGATGCAGACTCAGAGTTTCGCCCGGATGCTAGAACAAGGCGTAACGTGATGATAATGGTTATTCCCTTTTCAAGTGTTACAACGCAGTGCTAGCTTTCGGGCGAATCTCCCGAAGGACAGGCGATAAACGATGCTCTTCGTTGTTAGAAGGCTTTGATTTAGAATACTAGATCATCAGCCTCCTGCCTAGAATATCATCATTTATCGTCTTGCTGACTCCTGCATCTTCAAGTAGTTTGGGTATATACAGGCTTTTTCAGTGACAATGACAGTGAATGTTGTAAAATCTACAGCACTACATTTTAAACATTAGTATTAATATTAAAGAGGTTCCACATGACTAACACTAAAAAACCACTCGTTTTATTAATTATGGATGGCTGGGGCTACCGCCCAAATATGCCAGACAATGCGGTGGCAAATGCCAATACACCCGTACTTGATCAACTGTGTAAAGACTATGCCAACGATCATATCTCTGCATCGGGTATGGATGTGGGTTTACCTGACGGTCAAATGGGCAACTCAGAAGTGGGCCATACCAATATCGGGGCTGGCCGTACTGTTTACCAAAACTTAACTAAAGTGACAAAATCTATCCGTGACGGTGACTTTTTTGAGAATCCAAACTTTGTTGCTGCTGTTGATAAAGCGGTTGCAGCAGGAAAAGCGGTTCATATCATGGGCCTTGCTTCTCCGGGCGGCGTGCACAGTCACGAAGATCATATAGTAGCTACAATTGAATTAGCGGCTAAACGCGGCGCAAAAGAGATTCTAGTGCATGCATTCTTGGACGGTCGAGATACACCACCACGCAGCGCAGCAGCCACACTGGCAAAATATGAAGCAAAATATGCACAAGTAGGTGTTGGCCGCACAGCAACATTAGTGGGGCGTTACTACGCAATGGATCGCGATAATCGCTGGGACCGTGTTCAACAAGCCTACGACTTATTAACACAGGCAAAATCAGAATACAGTGCTGATTCTGCTCTTGTTGGTTTAGAGAATGCCTACTCGCGCGACGAAAATGACGAGTTTGTGAAAGCGACAGTGATTGGTGAAAAAGCGCCGATCCAAGACGGTGATGCCGTTTTATTCTTAAACTTCCGAGCTGACCGCGCGCGTGAATTAACTTACACTTTCACTGATCCGAACTTTTCAAGTTTTGAACGTGCCGTTGCACCTCAGGTTAACTTTGTGACACTAACCGAATTTGCAGCAGACATTACAGCGCCTGCAGCTTTCGCAAGTGAAGAGTTAACTAACACATTAGGTGAATGGTTAGCGAAAAAGGGTAAAACTCAACTACGTATCTCAGAAACTGAAAAATACGCACACGTTACTTTCTTCTTTAATGGTGGCATTGAAGATAAATTCCCTGGTGAAGAGCGAACTTTAATCAAATCTCCTGCTGTTGCAACATACGATATGCAGCCAGAAATGAGTTCAGCAGAGCTGACTGAAAAATTGGTAGCGGCGATTAAAAGTAACAAACACGATGTTATTATCTGTAACTATCCTAACGGCGACATGGTTGGCCATACCGGCATTTATGATGCAGCAGTTAAAGCTTGTGAAGCTGTAGACCGTTGCGTTGGTGAGGTTGTAGCGGCGCTTAAAGAAGTGGACGGTGAGTGTTTAATCACAGCCGATCATGGTAACGCTGAGCAGATGATAGATCCAGAAACAGGTGGCATCCACACTGCACATACTAACTTACCGGTACCACTGATCTACGTTGGTCGTAATGCGGAGATAGCAAAAAATGGCAGTTTGTGTGATATAGCCCCTACAATGCTGAAATTAATGGATATGGAAATCCCTGCAGAAATGTCAGGAACTCCCCTTATTACATTAAAATAGTATTAATAGCTCACTATTTAGTTATTTTACTCAACTTATCCTGATTAAGTGGGTAAAATTTCTAAATACTGAATTGTTATAAAATAAATGTGGGAAATTAATGAAAAGTATAAATTTTTGCAAAAATATCAGCATAAAAACCGTTTTACTTAAGCGCCTATTATTGCTACTTATCTTTAGCGTACCTCTGCAAAGTAGCTTTGCAGCCAATGATCTCTCAACACTGCAAAAGAAAATAAAAAAAAGTCAAAGCAGCCAATCTCAATTAACGACGAAGCAGGCAACACTGGAAGAGCAGATTGCCACCTCTGAACAGCAAACGGCAGCCGCAATACTTCAGGCTCAAGAAACAGAAGAAGCGATCACCGTTGAAAGAGCACGTCTAGCAAAACTAAAAGAAAAGACGGCCATTCTTCAAGAAGACAAAATCAAACAGCAAAAACTACTTGAACAGCAGTTAATCAGTGCCTATATGTCTGGCCAAAATGATTTGATTAAATTATTACTCAATCAAGAAGATCTCAGTAAAATCATTCGTGCAAAAAGTTACTATTTTTACCTCAATAAAGCACGTTTAGAAAGCATTGAACGATTAGAAGCGACACAACTCGAGCTTGATAAAAATAAAGAGGGGCAGGACAGCGCTCTGCTTGCTTTAGAAACAATGCATGAGCAACAAAAAGCAACAAAAGAGAAGTTAATAGAACAACGCGCAGAACGAACCAAAGCCCTACATGAATTAAAACAAGATTTAAATTATCAAAGTGCACTGCTTGCCCAGCTTAGTGATGCCGAAGAAAGCTTAAAGATAAAACTAACAAAACAGCGCGAAGCCCAACTAGATCGCGAATTAGCAACAGCGAAAGCTAACAAACAAATAACACTTAAAACAAAAGATCAGAGCCATTCCAGTATTGCCAAGGAACAAGGCAAATTACAATGGCCAATTAAAGGCAAAGTGTTATCCACTTTTGGCAGCCAGCGTAGCAGCCAAATGAAATGGAAAGGGATTGCAATTGCAGCGAACGAAGGCGAAAAAGTGCGCGCAGTTGCAACGGGACGAGTCCTATTTGCAGGATATTTCAAAGGTTACGGCATGGTGATAGCGCTGGATCACAGTGATAATTACATCACCCTTTATGGGTACAACCAAACCTTATTACAAAAAACCGGTGATACCGTTTTTCAAGGGGATGCGATCGCGCTGGCAGGTCACAGTGGCGGACAAGATAAAAATAGCCTCTATTTTGAACTCAGCCATAAAGGCAAAGCACAAGATCCAATGAACTGGCTTGAAAGAGCTAGATGGTAGCCCAAAAGTTGCAGTGACAGTAGCAGAAAAGAGGCAGCAAACAATAAAGATGGATCCGAAAAGCTTAATAATATTATTGATCGCCTTAATGCAAAGTCCAACCAGCTTTGCAGAAAAGCTAGGCGTGATATCGATTGTGCTTGATGATATGGGTTACAACTTAAATGACTTTCAAGCACTTTCCCTGCCCAAAGAAATCACCTTTTCCATCCTCCCTTATACCCCTCAGGCAAAGCAATTAGCTGAAAAAGCCCACCAGCAAGGCAGAAAAATATTACTGCATGTACCGATGCAGGCCAAAACGGATAACCAGAAGCTCGGTAAAGGGGCATTAATGCTGGATATGACGGAACAAGAATTTAAAGCTAAACTCAGACAATCTTTGCATTCATTACCTTCTGCGCAAGGTATTAATAATCATATGGGCAGCGTCTTAACCGAACATATAACACCTATGCGTTGGACAATGGATATATTAAAAAAACAGGGATTATATTTTCTCGATAGTCGCACAACGCCGCAAACCGTTGCCGAAAGCACCGCGAAAATATCCGGTATTCCAGCATTACGACGCCATATTTTTTTGGATAATATTAAAACCGAGCTGGCGATGGAGGAGCAGTTACAAGAAGCGATTAAATTAAGCAGACACACTAAAGCGGTCGTCATTATTGCCCACCCTTATCCGGAAACCATCCGTTTTCTTCAGCAAAAATTTAAACAACCGACAACCGCCTTTAAGCTTATAGCGCTCAATCAGCTAATCCCTGAAGCTCAGCGCTTAGCGATGGCAGAAAAGAAATTTGAATTTCAACATGCGAATAACCTAACCGCTTCTAAAGCCTCTTTACAAATACAATACAAAGAACCCTAATTATGCGTCTATCTGTTTTTTCACCTGAAAACTCATCACAACTGTTAATTGATCTCGGTAAAATTTACCAAAATTATTTTACTGCAAATCAGCTCAGCCCAAAGTCGTTGCAAGCCCTTATAGAAAATGAGCAGGCGCAACTTTATGTCACCCGCTTTAATGATCGTCATCTAGGCGCATTACAAGTGCGGACAACAGGCACCCAGGCACAATTAAGTTTGTTAGCTGTACGTGATATAACACGGCGCAGAGGTGTCGCGAAAAACCTGCTTAGTGAAGTAGAAAAGCAACTTAAAAGCCAAGGCGTAGTGCAAGTTACAATGCGTTCAGATGAGATAAAAGAAGAGGAAAAAAAGGGCTTAAGCTTATTTATGCAGGCATCAGGCTATCAACTGATTGGCACTGTTTTTACAAAGAGACTCTAAAATAGAGTGCTGAACGCTGAAAAAACCACTGCAGCAGTGGTTTTTTTGGGTTTAGTTAGCGCCCCGCCTCGGGAAAATCACCCATCATTAAGTGTAATATCTTTTGCATACGATCCACACTTTTATCATTTTTATCTTTTTCTAAATCCACAAATCCCTGCATTGCAGAGCGCCAGTAAACCTTTTTTAACTGCGCATCTAAGACCGCGAGCAAAAAGGTGCCCTTTTTATAGCGCGGATCACTCAGCACATTTTTATTAACACCCGGCACCAAACCAAATTTTTCTTGGATTGTTTTATCCGCCATATCATCTTCTAATGCGAATAAAAATCCGATGACCAGATCCGCCTTAAGGGGATCTGGCTGAAACTGATAACCTTTAGTTTGCAGATAAGCTATCACTTCACTACGGATATAATCTTTAATTTCATCTTCTTTTTCACTATTAACGGCAGATAAAACCTGAGTATATTGGTCATTCCAAGTGAAACTGGTAAATGCAGGCAAGACATTCGCAGGTTTTGCACTGCTAACAACCGTCATACGCTGCGCTTTTAATTGTTGCGCTTCAGCTTGCTCTAGCTGTGCTTGTGTTGCTGAACTAGAGCATGCAGAGAGCGCTATAAATGAAATTAATAAACTCAGGGTTAAAACAATTTTGTTCATACTTATCTCCTCTCCAATGTAACGCAATAAAATTAACTTTCACTAACAAATGAGGCGGCTTTTTTCATCACCTCAATACCTGCACCGGGAATATGTCCATTTTCGCTTAAATGACGGCGCCACGCCCGCGCACCCGGCATACCTTGGAATAATCCTAACATATGACGGGCGATATGGTTTAGATAGGAGCCATTAGTGAGCTGCTGTTCAATATAGGGATACATTTTTTCCAGTACTTCAAAATGAGTTAAAATCTTTTCCTGTCCGGCAAACAAACGCTGGTCAACCGAACACAATAGATGGGGATTAGCATAAACTTCCCGTCCGAGCATCACACCATCTAAATGTTGCAGATGCGTTTCACACTCATCTAAGGTTTTAATGCCACCATTGAGCGCAATAGTGAGCTGCGGGAAATCTTTTTTAAGCTGGTAAACACGTTCATAATCAAGCGGTGGCACATCACGATTTTGTTTCGGGCTGAGGCCGCTCAGCCATGCTTTACGGGCATGCACAACAAAAGTATCACAGCCTTTTTCTGCAACTTGACCGATAAAATCGCAAAGAAATTCATAGGAGTCTAATTCATCAATACCGATTCGCGTTTTAACAGAAATAGGTAAGCCAGTCGCATCATGCATCGCCTTGACCGCATCGCCAACCAATTCACCTTCAGCCATTAAACAAGCACCAAAACGGCCATTTTGAACGCGATCAGAGGGACAACCTACATTTAAGTTTATTTCATCATAACCACGTTCTTTACCCGCTAATGCTGATTGTGCAAGATCGGCTGTCGCAAAGCCGCCTAACTGCAGACAAACCGGATGTTCGCTATCGCCTTTTTGCAGATAGTCCCCTTTACCATACAAAATAGCCCCCGTTGTTACCATCTCCGTATAGAGTAGAGCATTTTTACTCATCACACGGTGGAAATGACGGCAATGTCTATCAGTCCAATCAAGCATCGGTGCTATGGAGAAACGGTTTGATGGGTATGTGTTTGTTGTGGCAGGGTTTGTCATTAATTTTGCTCGTTTGGCTGAAAGCTAGTTTTATGCTGAACTTGGTGGAATTACTTAAATTTAAAACGACGTTTTAAAGCGGCGTTGATAGTTTAAAAACAGGGGGTAATCATACACTGCGAAGTAAAGAGATTCAAAACAAAGCGCCGCGGCTAACCGTCTAACTTTGATTGTTTGAAAGGGCGCAGACTTCAGCCCGCTTTGTTTTAGATAATAATGTAGATAGCGGGATCAGTTCTTCATAAGCTTTCGCTTGTTAGCGCTTGTTGTAACTTTCATTGCTGGGGTTCCGCCCTTGACGGCATGTTACTTTTTCTCAACAGCAATAAAAACGTAAACGGAAAGTAAGACGCCAGCCGGAAGGGTTAATTTGTATAATCAAAAATCAAGACGCGACCCCATAGATTCTCCGCGAAAGATTATACTCGGGTTGTTTTTTTCCCTTAGAAAGCTAACTCACCTTCCCCCCCATTGCACCTTACAAACCTACACGTTTGTGGCCAAATGACTTGACCACTTTAGTTTATCTATGGCTTTATTTATCAAATCGACTGATAATTTCTTGTGCAACATTGACTGCTGAAGCCGGGTTTTGACCTGTTATCAACTCTCGGTCTATGACAACATTTGGATACCAAATATCTGCGCTTTGGCTATATTTCCCACCGGCTAATTCTAGAGCTGTCTGCGGATAGAATTTCATCTCGCCACCACCTAGCCAACCTTTACCAGCTTCCTCTTCAGCATTACTAAATACAGTCATTTTGTAGCCGTCATAAATCCAGTCTTGTGGTTTTTTCGTGGTTTTACCCGCTTCTAACGAGGTTACAAATTGTTCTGCATTTGCTAGTGTTGAGAGCAAGGCAATAGGACCATGACAAACTAACGCAGTCACTTTTTGGTTATTATGAAAGTAAGTTAACAATGTTCCCATTTGTTTGTCTTTTAACAAATCATTCATAGGTGCATGACCACCTGGGACGTAAATTGCGTCAAAACGATCGTAACCTATCTGCTCTACTCGGCTTAAACTGATCACCGGTGACGCAACGCGATCTACTAATTTCAATGAGTTAAGCAATGCTTTGTGCTCTTTTAGTGCTTGCTCATTACCGCCAAAAAACATGACATTGTCAGATACCTTATCCATAGTCGGTGCTAAGCCTTTCGGAGTAACAAACGTCAGATCGTGGCCCGCATCCAAGAGAAGTTTTACTGGCTGCATCAACTCATTTAGATAGAAACCTGTTTGATATACATCGGTCCCTTTTAATTTTAGCTGGTCTTTATCAGACATAACGACCAGGATGTTCTCAGCAGCAGCCATTTGACTACCAGCTACAAATATTAAACTCGCTAAAACAGATTTAGTAAAAAATTTCATTGTGTGTTCCTTTTCTTAGTTGTTCACTCACCGTGGCTATTTATTTCCAATTCATCAATTAAATTTGATGTATTTGAATCTTTTTTATCTTGAAGCTAGCTTACAAGCTAAAATAAGATAGAAAAACCGTGAATATGTGTATGATTAATTTCCATTTTGGAATTTAAAATCTAGGAGACACTGGTGGATACTCTACGATCAATGGCTTTATTTATTAAAGTCGCTGAAACTGGCAGCTTCAAACAAGCCGCAGATGAGATGAACTATTCCAACTCTCTGCTCAGTAAAGATATTAGCAAGCTAGAGCAGATGGTGGGTGCGCGGTTGCTGCAACGATCCACCCGAAAAATACAGTTAACCGAAATCGGTCAGGGTTATTTAGAACGTTGCCGTAAGATCCTCAACTCGCATCAGGAAGCTCAGGATTATGTGCAGGAGATGCAAGGTCAACCAAAAGGACGTTTAAAGGTCAATGCACCTATGACGCTGGGCATAACCGATTTGGGCAAGGCTTTTGGCGCATTTACAGCGCAACATCCAGAAGTTGAATTAGAGGTTAATTTAAGTGATGACCCGGTTGATCTCATCTCTCAGGGGTACGACATCGGATTTCGTGCTTCTAGCGCAGAAATTGATGTAAATTATGTGGGTAAACCTATTGCCACGTTTTCCTTACATATGGTGACAACACCAAAATACCTCAAAATCTGTGGTCCTATTAATAGCCCTGAACAACTCAGTCAACACAATTTTTATGTCTACAGCTTGGCTATCAGTAAAAACATAATACCTCTGGGTGGTGGAGTTTCAGTCTCGGGCAATATCAAAGCGAATAACACCATTTTTCTTCGAGAAGCTTTACTACAAGGAAATGGTATTGGCCTTCTCCCCTGTTTTGTGTGTGCTAAAGAGATTCAATCCGGCCGTTTCGTCGAGTTGTTGAGTGACCATACTCTCCCGAAATTGAGTTTTTACGTACTATATCCAAGCCGCAAATATACGCCGCCGAAACTAACAAAATTTGTCGAATTTATGGAAGCATGGTTTAAAAACCAAGGGGAGGTTAATTGTGATGGCTAGTCGAGGAAAAGGCAGGAAATCTATTCCTTATATGTTTCTTTAATCACATATTAAGAAAGTGAAATATCCCTTAGGCTCAAGAATAACATTACAACTTATTTCATCACTCTAATTGAAAACAGCAGAAAAGATGGGATAGACAAATCTTTTTATAAATAAACCAAACCAATGCTGCGGCGGATTCCCCACCCATTTTTCTTGTAGTGAGCATCTGTTGTAGCAAAGGAACATGGAGCGAATTGAACACCAGCTCAGGTTTATGAGCGGGCTAAGCTCCGCGTGACCTGTTTTCTCTTGCTGTTGAGAACGGTGACTCTCTCGAACTGCGAAACTGCGTTTCGGTTTCTCATCGTCTATACGCCGTCAGGGCGGAATACCAACAATGAAAGTTAAACCCGCTGCCACAAGCTAAAGCTTACAAACAACCGATACGGCTATCTACATTATTATTCAGAGCAAAGCGGGCTAAAGCCTGAAGAATCCCCACAGGAAAATAGGGTAAGCGCTTGATATTTGGTAAAATACATTTCACCACAAAATAACCAACCAAATATAAGCGCTATGAAAGTATTATC
>NZ_JBLIEK010000061.1:0-22268 GCF_047632995.1 Psychromonas sp. | reverse complement strand
CAATGTGTAGCCATATGCAGACAGGTATCACTCTGAAATATAAAAGCTATTTTAAATCAGGGTGTTACGCTGTCTTTGAATGGCGACATTAAGTTTGATGCGTATTGCCCGAAAGCTAGCACTGCGTTGTAATATTTGAAAAGGGAATAACTATTAAAGGTGTAAAATGTTTGCATTTACACCTACCGATAGAGGATTAACGCAGTTAATCCCACACAAGCTCCGCATGTTATGCCTTGATCGAAGATCCGGGCGAAACTCTGAACCGGCAGTTCGGGTATAGATATGCGGTATCTGACGGTGACTCCTAATTTATGTTTGAATCATGTGAGTAATCAGGTGTTTTTTTGATATAAGAATAAAAAATATGAGCAAAAAGACGGGACAGCCAAACCTTTTTATAAATAAACCAAATCAATTCGGCTAGTGTCTTACTTTCCGTTTACGTTTTTCTTGGTTGGGAAATGACTTTAGCAAAGGAAATCAGGGAGTGAATTAAACGACAGTTTAGGTTAATGAGAAGGCTCTGCCTAGATTTCATTAGGCTTGGCCCAGCACATGGATGTGCTGTCCAAGCCGGTGCGTTAAAAAGTTATTGAGCAGACAAGAATAAAAAAACGTTCGGAACGGCACTGTGAGTTATGCGCGAGCATAGTGTCACGAACAAAACTCTCTTTACCTTATTTCTCTTGCTGTTGAGAAGCATGACTCCCTCGAACTGCGAAACTGCGTTTCGGTTTCTCATCGTCTACACGCCGTCAAGGGCGGAATACCAACAATGAAAGTTACACCAAAGCTCACAAGCGAAAGCTTATAAATAACAGATACGACTATCAGGATTACCATGCAAGGCAATCCTGCAAATCACCTATGTTACAAACTCATTAATATTCTCGATTAAAACATCTCGAGCATGACGATCAGCATATATTTATCGAAGGAAAGCCCTACATTGAATTAACTTTTTCAATGAACTGATACTGCTTATCCAACTGACTATAACCTGCCCCGCTGCCTTTACTGACATGAATCTGTTTATTGATGCGCTCTTTAAGCGCCTCGACATGAGAAATCACGCCAATCAGTTTACCGGTTGCATTTAACCTTTCCAGCGCATCTAAGGCGATCTCTAAGGTGTTAGCATCTAAGGTGCCAAATCCTTCATCTAAAAAAAGCGACTCTATCTGCGTCTTATGACTGACTAAATTGGAAAGCGCCAAAGCCAAGCCTAAACTCACTAAGAAGCTTTCCCCGCCGGACAGAGTTTTTACATCCCGCAGCGCATTAGCCTGCCATAAATCAATCACCTGCAGTGCTAAGGGTTCATCAATATTGCGCTGCAGCTGATAACGCTGATGTAAATCTGCCATCTCTTTATTAGCCAGATAAACCAGATTATCCAAGGTTACCCCCTGCGCGAAGGTTCTGAATTTGCTGCCGTCTGCTGAGCCGATCAGTTTATTGAGCATCGCCCACTGCTGCGCACTCTCTTTTTGTTTCACCTGTTCATCCAGCAGTGCCTGCTGCTGCGCTTTTAAACGAACGTCCGCCTGCAGTTTGCCTTTTTTCTCCACCAGCTGTTCACCGATAATTTCAGACTTCGCCCTGTTCACAGAAAGCTCATTTTCTAATACGCTTTGCTCTTGTTCACTGACACTTAATGCGAGATGTTTTTCAAGGCTCTGTTGCGCCGAACTTAAACGGGTTTTCTCTGTGAGTAACTGTTCATCCAACTGCTTTTGCTGCACAAGCAACGCCTGCAACGACTCTTCCGGCAATCGGGAGTTAATGAAGTGAGTCTGATCAATAAAAGGACTGGCGATTAACTGTTTTTCGAAAACAGTCCATAATGTCTGCTGGTTATTTTGTAGTTCTGCCAGATAATTTTTCTGTTCGGTAAGCTGTCCGGATAAACGCGCAGATTGCCCCTGCACATTGTGCAGTTCAGCCATAGCAAGCTCCAGCTGACCCGACAGTTCATTTTTTTCAGATTCAAGCTGCTGGCGAATATGCGCTTGGCTTTGACTACCGAATTCATCTGCTCGATGTTGCAGCTGTTGAGCTAACTGCGACTGATTAGATTGCCATAATGTCTGCAGCTGCTGTAATACACTTTTCTGCTGTGCATACTGCTGCTCCTGCAGTGCTATTTCATGAGCTTGTTTATCGACGAGGCTTTGCAGGGTAATGCTTTGTGTCTGTTGCGACTTATACAAAAGAATTAAACTTTTCTGATTTTCAATCCATGATGCTGGACTGTTAAATAATTTATCTACTTCAGCCTGCTTGTTTAATAACTCATCAGGTAGCTGCTGGCGGATGTACTGCTGATTTTCTTCAAGTTGTGATAAAAGCGCCTGCTGCTCTTTGGCTAAACGCTGCCCTTCATTGTCTGCAACAGCATGCTCGTTATCAAGCTGCAGTAATAACCTTTCATGATCATTGGCTTTTTGAGTTAGCGCCTGTACAGCCTGTTGTAAATCGGGAAGTTGGGCATCGAGCTGTTGAACTTGTTTTTGCAGATTCTCAATATTAAAACGTTTCTCGCCTAAGCGCTGTGTTAACGCAGATAAATCCGCAAAACTGCTCTGCTGATAGGTAAAATCAGATAAATAAGGACTCTTTTCCCATTCACTGAGCTGTGTAGCCAACAGCTGATTAAGATCCGCTGCCTGAATACGCTGTTCAGCGAGCAACTTGGTATCTGTTTTTATCTGATTTTTAAGATCTGAATACTGCTCTCTGATAATATCTAGGCGCTGCTCTTGCAGCGATAGGGCTATTTGCGTTTCCGGTAGATCCAAAGGCTGGTAATCACTTACAGAAGGGTGTTCAATAGATCCGCATAACGGACAAGGCTGCTCTTCCTGTAACAGTTTTTTCAAATCACCCAATTGAGAAATAACCTGCTCTTGTTTTAACAACTTTTGCAGAGCAAGTAGCGCACTTTTACACTCCAGCCCTCCCTGCTCACTGACTATTAATGCCTGCTCATTACCTTTAATGTTTTGCTCTAGTTCAGCACTTTTTTTGTGCAACGCAGCTAATCTTGCACTTGTATCATCGAGCTGCTTTGTTAACGATAAAGCCTGCTGGTTTTGAGACTGTTGATCAAATAGCTCTGTCAGCAGCGTATTGAGTTGCGTAGTGCTGCTAAATTGACCGCTGTCCAATAATGACTCTCTGTGCTGCTGGTGCTGTTGCAGGAGCAACTGCTTTGCATGCAGCGCTTGTGCACTAAGCTTTATCTGCTTATGGACATCCAGCAGTTTATTGTGCAGCACACTTTGTCTTTTCTGCAGCTCAGTACTGCCAGACATAGACTCTTTTAACTGCGACTGCTGCTTAATATATAAAGAAAACTGCTGCTCAATGAGCGGCAAACTTTCCTGAAGCTGATGCGCACTCTGCTGCTTCTGTAACACCTCATTTACGGTTTTTAAGGCCAAATTGTCACTATTTTGTTTAACTAATAAAGTATCCAACGTCTGCTTTGCTGCAACTGCTGTTTTTGTCTGTTTTTCAACTGCCAATTTTTGTTCACTGCATAGCCCGGTTAACTGCTCTATCGCCAAATCTAAAGGCACGAGACGTTCATTGAGCTGTTTCTGCCGAACCGCATGGCTCTCTTGCAGTGACTTCTGCGCTTCAGTTAGACTTTCAACCCGGTATTTGCTTGCTATTAACTGCGTTTCTAATATCTGATTTTTTTGTTCACTGGCAACGATTAACGTCTCGCCAGCTTTAATCTTCTGATCGTTTAATAGCTGACTCTGGTAAGGCGGCTCAAGCAGTTTAGCCTGCTGTGCAAGTTCAATTTGCTGCTGTTTGTCTTTAAAATCAGCGACAGACTGTTGTGCATTTTTTAACAGCGCTAATTGCAGTTCTACCTGTTCTTTTAATGTTTGTGCGGTTTTCAACCACAATAAAGCGCCTTCAATATCTTTTAATACTGTTTGTACACTCTGTTTATCGGCGGCAAGCAGCACAATCTGCTCATTTAACGCTTCAACCTGCTCTTCTGAGAGTACTTCTAATACATCTGCTTTTTTGATTAATAAATCTAATTCCGCCTGAGCCTGTTTATTGCGTTCAAACACGTGCTTAGCGATTTCACAATAAATTTCAGTCCCGGTTAACTCTTCTAACAGTTCTGCGCGATCTTTAGTATTGGCGTTTAAAAACGCGGCAAAACCGCCCTGCGCAAGCAGCATAGATTTTGTAAAGCGGGAAAAATCGAGTCCGGTAAGCTCAATAACCTGCTTTAAGACTTCGCTGCTTTTAGTGCAAAGTACGTCGCCTTCTATGGCGCTTAATTCACAGATAGGTGCCTGCAGTTTCCCGGCAGCACTTTTTCGGGCCCTTTTTTGCTCCCAGAAAACACGGTAACCTTTACCCTTGACGCTAAATTCCACTTCTGCCAAACACTCACTCGTACCGCGGGTCATCAATTCATTTTTACTTTGGGTGATCCTGTCCAGTCGCGGAGTCTGCTGATACAAGGCTAAACAGATCGCATCTAAAATGGTGCTTTTACCTGCACCGGTCTGTCCGGTAATAACAAACAGACCGTTTTCTAAAAAATCAGCATCCTGAAAATCAATTTTCCAATGGCCTTTTAATGAATTTAGGTTTTTAAAGCGTAAAGAAAGAATTTTCATGATTTATGCTCCACTTCAGAGCAGACTTCGGCAAACAGCATAGTTAACTGTTCCCTCTGCTGGTCACTGTAGCTCTCTTCAATCTGTAAACGATGCTGAAACAGATCCGCCGGGGTTAAATTATCCAGCGTTGATTTATCTGCTGCCTGATACTGGTTATTTTCATTAATAGTCGGACTGCTGATTTTTAAAATTTCTATTTCGCTTTCCTGCACCTGTTCATTCAATAACGCATGTACATCGGAAAGATAAAAAGCCTGCTTCAACTTTACCTCTATCCAGGCACTTTCACCGTCTAACTCTTTTTTAAGCAGCTGTAACTGCTCAGTCACAGAATCTAGATCGCCACTGATAACCTGCATCTTCTGAAAAACGGGAATCACCATCTCATTAACGGTTAAGGAATTTTTTTTATCAAACTCAATAATATTAATGTTTTTCTGCTGCTTGGTTTCATCAAAACTCAATGCTATCGGACTGCCGCTATAACGAATATGGTCGTTTTTTTGTACTTTTTGCGCCCGGTGGATATGCCCCAGGGCAATATAATTAAAAGCAGGAAAGAGCGCACAGGGGAAAGCGGTCAGTGTGCCGATATAAATTTCACGCACAGAGTCAGACACACTGCAGCCCACCGCAGTCAGATGCCCGGTTGCAATAATAGGGAGGGTTTGCTCCTTACACTGCGCATTAGCCAGTTCGAAAATAGATTGGTAGGTGTCCGCTATGCCCTGCTGCAGAGAGATCTGTTTATCAGAGGCTGAACTGCCCTGAACACTTTTCATCACATCCGCGGCACGTAAAAAAGGCAGCGCGCAAACTAACGCCAGTGTCTTTTGCTGATCATCCTTAAGCGCAATAACGTGGTCAGATAAATCGTCACTTAATCCGGCTAACACAGAAACATCTAATGCTTTTAATAGATCTTTGTTTTCATTGAGCACGGCCACACTGTCATGATTCCCGGCAAGGATAATGATCTGACGGCAGCAGCTTTTTTGTAACCTGACAATAAAATCGCTGTATAGCTTGCGCGCATAGGAAGGGGGCGATGCGCTATCAAAAATGTCGCCGGCAACGATTAATGCATCTATTTGCTGCTTATTTACCACTTCAACTAACCAGTTTAAAAAAGACAAATGCTCTGATTCTCTGGTTTTCATCATAAAATATTGGCCAAGATGCCAATCAGAAGTATGTAAAATTTTCATTTAAACGCCCGTCAAACTATATAAGTTGTCCAGTTTATCTTTTTAACGGATATAAAACTGCTAATCGGCGAAAAATTACCAATGTTTATACAGATAGAGCTGCGCTGTTGATAAATTTAATAAAAGCTCTCTGGTAAATAGCGCACGTTATCGTCTCGTTGAATTCAATAACAGCTAACGACTTAAGCAAGAAAAATAGTAAGTTACTAAATAAACCTTGATGTTTGTCTAAAATAAAATCAACTTGCTTAGCAAATAGGCAAAAGAAAGAAAAATAACTTTTTTTAACAAAAATTAGTTGACGCACATCACCGATATCCGCATAATGCGGCCCATCGAAACGATGACTGTTTAACAGGAAATGTTGCGATGAAAGTAAAGAATGGCTAAATAGCTCAGCTGGTTAGAGCACATCACTCATAATGATGGGGTCCCAAGTTCAAATCTCGGTTTAGCCACCATTTACTTACAAGTAAAAAGAGTAAATAAAGAGAAAGCAGGTCACTAACAATATGGTGCCCCACTTAAATCTCGGTTTAGCCACCATTTACTTACAAGTAAAAAGAGTAAATAAAATTTACTTTAAAGCTACTGTGCGGAATTGGCGGAATTGGTAGACGCGCTAGATTTAGGTTCTAGTATCGAAGGATGTGAGAGTTCAAGTCTCTCATTCCGCACCATTCTTTATTTAGATAAAGAATTAACAAAGAGAGTCAACTCTTAAAAACAACAATTGGAATATCGCCAAGCGGTAAGCACTGAACGTTAATTACGATCTCGGCATACTGAATGACGTCCAATCAGAGAAAAAATCTCTTTAAAATAACAATTGGGATATCGCCAAGCGGTAAGGCACCGGGTTTTGATCTCGGCATTCAGAGGTTCAAATCCTCTTATCCCAGCCACATTATCTGATTCGTGTAAACGAATTAGAAAACTTGAAGAAGTCTAAACTTAACAACTGGGATATCGCCAAACGGTAATGCACTGAGAGTGTTAATCACGATCTCGGCATTCTGAATGACGGCCTGAAAGAGAAGTAATCTCTTTAAAATAACAACTGGGATATCGCCAAGCGGTAAGGCACCGGGTTTTGATCTCGGCATTCAGAGGTTCAAATCCTCTTATCCCAGCCACATTGATGCGGAAGTGGCGGAATTGGTAGACGCGCTAGATTTAGGTTCTAGTATCTTAGGGTGTGAGAGTTCAAGTCTCTCTTTCCGCACCATTCTTTACTTAGGTAAAGAAATAAACTAACCAGCTTTTGCTGGTTTTTTTATGCCTGTCATAAAATAAAAGATGCACTATATTTAGGCGCAGCCTCTCCCTGAATAGATTTAAACAGCAACTTAATGGCCATCTAGTTGACTCACTTTCCGTTACAGAATAATTAAATTAATTATAATACTGGCCATAAAATGTTAAATTACCCGAGTCAATTTACTTTACAGAGTTAACCGCATGATTATTAAAAAACAGTGGCGTATTTTAACTGTAGGAGATGGGGATTTATCGTTTTCAAATGCGCTATTAAACCACCAGCCAGCAGCATTAACAGCAACTGTTTATGATTCATTAGCCACCATGATTGATAAATATGGGGATCTGTTTTACCAGCAGCTTAAAATGAAAAACACCCCTGTTTTGTTTGAATTTGATGTCTGTAATGCAAATTCCTGGACTGGTTTAGCAAAAAACAGCTTTGATGTGGTGATCTTTCAATTCCCATTATTGCCTGCTTTCGGCTCTTTTTCTGAGTATCAAAATCGCTGTGCCAATATTAATATCAATACCCTTAATCGCCGTTTATTACGTGATTTTTTAATTAATTCATTTAACCATTTTCTTGATCCAAATGGTCAGCAGTTATGTTTTATCACCTCCAAAGATGTGAAACCTTATCGCCAGTGGAATATTGAAAATTCACTTAATTTACAAACAGATATTAATTATTTAGGGTCAATACCTTTTGCTCTGAAAATGTTTCCAGGATATAAAATTCGTAATGTTGATCGCGATAAACATGTTAAAGATACCAAAGGGGTAACTTATGTGTGGAGCCGCCAGCAAAATCATGCGATTTCAGGTAGACTGACAGCAGCGCAGTTTCAAGGAGCTGATTATTGCACTGCTTGTCGCGCAGGCCCCTTTTCAACAGACGTTGATCGTATCGAGCATAATCACTCGAAAAAACATTTGCAAATGATGGCGCTTGAAAGGCTCTGGGCGACCGATATAAGAGATAACCCACAGCAGTTCAATCAGAATTAAATATTGATCTGGTGATTAGCGCCCAATGCCCATAAAAAATTATTAGTAATTTATCACCATTTTTCAACATGTTATTCTATAATTCTAGAGATTAAAAAAGAGAGGATTTTTGTATGTCATCAACATCCAGCCAATCGCAAGGATTATTACTTTTTAAATTATCTCAGTTACAAATTTTTGCGCTGGGCACATTGAAAATTCAAGAGATCATTCCCTATCAACACCTCACTAAAATCCCAAATTCTGAAGGCAATGTACTTGGCGCTGCTTCCATTCGCGGGCAAACATTAACCATTATCGATATGGCGGCGGCTGTTGGCTACCCGCCAATAAGCGAAGCAGAAAAACGTGATTGTGTGATCATAATTACAGACTGTAGCCGCATGCATGTCGGATTTTTAGTTAGAAAAATTGAGCGCATTATCGAATGCAACTGGAAGAATATCGAGCCCCCCCCAAAATCATTAGGCAGTAGAACCTACATTACGGGCATCACCTATTTTGAAGATACGCTTATCCAGCTATTAGATATTGAGTTATTACTTTCTGAGATATTTCCAGATGAAGATGATAATGCAGTTGAAATTAATGGGGTGCAGAAAGGCTTACTACAAAATTCGCATATTCTATTGGTTGATGACTCAGCCGTCGCCCGCAGACAATTAGAGAATGCACTAACGAATATCGACGTCCCTTTTAAAGTTTGCAAAAACGGCAATGATGCACTGGCTGCAATGAAAGAGTACGCTGCAAAAGATAATCCAATTGACATTCTGGTCAGTGATATTGAGATGCCGGGGTTAGATGGTTATGAACTCACTTTTGAAGTACGCAGCGCACCTGAAATTGCTCAAGCTTATATTATTCTGCATACCTCGCTTTCCAGTGAAATGAGCGTGGATCGAGCGAACCAAGTTGGGGCGGACGATGCGCTAACAAAATTTGAGGCACAAGCACTGGTTAATGCAATGCTCAAAGGTGCTGAAAAACGCCAGCAATAATACAGACACAATAAAAACGCCACATTTAACGTGGCGTTTAATCCGCAATAAGACGCTATTTTATAACAAAATTCTGCTCATCGTCCTCAACATCAATATTATTTACTTTATGTTTGTTTTCCCAAAAAGTAGCATTTTTAATCTCTAATTTAATCGGATCAAACGTATAAACCTCTTTGCGTGCTTTACGCTGCAGTTCGTAATCTTTTAATGCTTTAATTGCCGGTTTGCCCATAAAGAAGATAAGCAATAAACCGATAATATTTAACCAGGCCATTAAACCAACGCCGACATCTCCAAGCCCCCAGGCAAGGTTGGCAGTTTTGATCGTGCCATAAAATGTAGCTAGCATTAACACTATTTTTAAAAGGAAAGTAAAGTTGGGTATTTTTAGCGTGCGGCGAAGGTAAGCAACGTTGGTTTCTGCGATATAGTAATATGCCAAAATCGTAGTAAACGCGAAGAAGAATAACGCCATTGCAATAAAGGGCTTACCGGTGCCGGGTAGAACCCTTTCAACTGCTATCTGTGTATAAGCAGGACTGTTAGCGGCGATATCAGCCGCTACATTTTGAATCAGAAAAGTCTCGCCAATACCATGGACGTTATAAGCGCCCGTAATTAAAATAACAAATGCGGTCGCGCTGCAAACAAATAACGTATCAATATAAACGGAGAATGCCTGCACTAAACCTTGCTGCGCAGGGTGTTCAACTTCTGCAGCGGCGGCCGCATGCGGGCCTGTCCCTTGTCCCGCTTCGTTAGAGTACACACCACGCTTCACTCCCCAACCAATCGCAGCCCCTATTCCCGCCATTGGCGTAAAGGCATCGCCCATAATCATGGCAAAAACACGCGGTAGCTCGCTAATGTTAACGGCAATAATAACGCAGGCGACTATGATGTAAGCTAATGCCATAAAGGGCACTACAAACTGGGTAAAAGTTGCAATACGTTTCACGCCGCCAAAAATGATAAAGCCTAAGATTAAAACAATCATTGATGCAGTGGCAATTTTAGTTGAGCCGATCATGCCTATTCCCGTATTGATCATCTCTCCACTGCCAAAAGTTAACTCAAATGCATTACCAATACTGTTTGACTGTACTCCCGGCAGTAGCAGACCACAGGCAAGAATCGTCGCAAGTGCAAATATAATGGCATACCATTTTTGCCCCGTTACTTTTTCAATATAATAAGCGGGTCCACCACGATATTGCCCGTGATCAACTTCTTTATAAATTTGTGCAAGTGTCGACTCTACATATGCTGTCGAAGCGCCTAAAAATGCAACAAGCCACATCCAAAACACGGCACCCGGGCCACCAAAACCGATAGCCGCAGCAACACCTGCGATATTACCGGTACCGACACGACCCGATAATGAAACGGCCAGTGCTTGAAAAGAGGAGATACCGTGCGCAGATGTTTTACCTGAAAGTAGTAATTGGTACATTTCACGAAATAAACGCACTTGTACAAAACGTGTTTGAATTGAATAAAAAAGGCCAGCGGCTAAGCACAAATAAATAAGCGCAGGACTCCAAATAATTCCATTTAAAAAATCCACTATTCCTTGCAAAGTATTCTTCCTTTATTTGTTATGTAGCAGCACCTGCAACGCGTAATTAAGCAAAATAACTCAGCTGCAGACCCGCATTTTCCAGTGATTGACTTTATTGCCAGCGATTGATTTTATTAATAGGCAAGAAAAATAGCACCGAAGCTTAATCAAAGCAAAGAGCCATTGCCAAATTACACTAGTGCACACTGTTTAGCAGCAGTAACGGGCAGCAAGCTGTTAAGAAGAGCTAAGTCGTGCAGCTAGAGTTGCCCGAGGTGAGAGCCAATGAGTTAGGCCTGTATGCTTTTAACGCAGCCTTTGCCTGCCTGTTTTGCTAAATACACCCCTTGATCTGCCATTTTAATTAACTGTTTTATATACTCCATATTATTTTGTTTAGTCGCTACGCCAATACTGACACTGCCCAGCCAAGTCGATTGCCCAAGATCCACTTTAAGCTGTGCCAAGGCATCACACAATAAACGTGCAAGATGCATGGCACCGGCAAAATCGGTCTTTTCGCAAATAACTAAAAATTCATCACCACCCAAACGGCACACAATATCGTCAGTACGCAGCGTTTGCTGCAGTTGCTGGCTAAGTTCAAATAAGACTTTATCACCCGCATCATGGCCATAAGTGTCATTGACCGCTTTAAAATGGTCGATATCGATCATTAAACAAGAAAGTGCCGTGTTTTCCTGCTCGGATTTTTCCCATAATGCAGACAAGTGATCCATCCCGTAACGGCGATTCGGTAAGAGAGTCAACACATCGGTTATTGCGAGTTGTTCAAGCTCTTGATTGGCTTCTAGTAGCGCTTGAGTGCGTTGCTGCACTTTTAATTCGAGTGTTTGATTTAATTCAAGCAACTCTTTATTACGCTCAGATACTTGAGAAAACAGACCACTTAAGGCACTTAATAACGCTTCCGTCGCACTATCAATTTCAGTTCTTTCTGCTTGGTAGGCCTGATCTGCAGTGCAGCCCTTCTTGATTGCTTCAACTTGCCTTGCCATATTTTGGTCCATTCCCAAAATATGATAAACCAACCAGTGTATTAAAAAGTCTAAAAGCTGTCTTGCTAGCGTTATATTTTTGGCTGACATTTGATCGTGCATATATGTCACTTCGAATAAAAAATCTAAATGGGCGGTAATATGTTGATTGTAAAACCGCGGATCAATCCCCACATCCTCCATCATTTTTTCTTCAGCTCGAAAATGATAAACGGTATATTCCTTTAACTCTTGAAATACGCTTTCAATATCATCGAATTGCAATTCATTTTGTGCCAGTAAATCTGCAAATTTATTTATTAACCCCACAAGATAAAAATGTTGCTTATCAACATTTTCAATCCCGGTTACAAAATAGGTGTCCCAACGAAACGACGACATCATTTTCCCTAATATAAATTTCAGTTAATTTGATTATAACCATGGTTAATAGGTAAACAGAAGCACAAAACTTGCTAACCCTGACGAGAGGCGTTATTTTAGATAAAATACCTATTTAGGATCAATTTATGAGTCATATACTTTATTCATTCCGGCGCTGCCCTTATGCGATACGTGCGCGTTTAGCGATAGCCTATAGTCAGCAGAGTGTTCTACTACGAGAAATCAGCTTAAAAATAAAACCGGAGGCGATGCTTGCGTTATCTGCCAAGGGCACGGTGCCCGTTTTACAGTTAGCAGATGGCACTGTACTTGATGAAAGTTTAGATATTATGGCCTGGGCGCTGGAATGCTCTGATCCTGATGGCTGGTTACAGGGGAGCTTAACGGAGATGTTAAGTTTGATTGACGAAAATGATTTTGAATTTAAACATTGGCTCGACAAATACAAATATGCGGATCGTTTTTTAGAACAAACAGCAGATTATTACCGAGAACAAGCAGAAGATTTTTTATTTAAACTCGAAGAGAGACTCACCTTTAACACTTATCTATTTGGCCAAAAAATAGGTCTTGCTGATGTCGCGATATTCCCCTTTATACGTCAGTTTGCCGCGGTTGATAATGTCTGGTTTGCACAAAGTGACTTTCCTCATCTCAAAAATTGGTTAAGCGCTTTTATCGACGGCCCACTGTTCAAATCTGTTATGCAAGAATATCCAGCTTGGCTTGAATCTAAACAGCAAATCACCTTCCCTGAAGAGCAGTAAAGAAACACCTGACTAGACTCAAATTACTGGAAATGCCTCTCCAGTAATTTGAGCGAAACTAAAACCTAGCCTTTATTCACCTCCAATCCCCTTTAAAACATCAAAATATTTGAACAAACCATTCATTTTCTGTCTATTGGTTTATTAAAAATGTTATCTACAATGTATTTGTATTCATCAATCAGTTTTTGCCAATATGAAAAGGAACTTTAAATGCCAGAAGCTGTTAAGCAATATAATCGCACCGCTAAACTCCTGCATTGGGCTTCCGCCCTGCTGATCATTGCGTTATTTGCATTAGGGTTGTGGATGGTTGATCTTACCTATTATAGTGAGTGGTATAACCTAGCCCCTTACTGGCACAAATCTATCGGCCTGTGTTTGTTTGCACTGACCCTGTTTCGCATTATCTGGAAACAGCTAACCGCGGCTCCCGACATTGAGGGGGAAAAATGGGAAGTACAAGGCGCTAAAATAGCGCATTTTAGTCTCTACCTTTTATTGCTGTGCATCTTTATTTCTGGCTATATGATTTCCACTGCAGACGGACGAAGTATCGAACTGTTTAATTGGTTATCAGTACCCGGTTTTGGTTCTTTTTTTGAAAACCAGGAGGATATTGCCGGCGTTATCCATTACTACCTTGCAGTTACATTAATCACTTTAGCAGTGGTTCATGCGCTTGCCGCTTTAAAACACCACTTTATTAACAAAGACAGCACCTTAAATAAAATGCTTCGGATTAAACAACAATAGGAATTTATTAATGAAAAAATTACTTTCAACAGCACTGCTAAGCGCTGCAATACTGGTACCGACGTTTGCCAACGCTGCCGATTACAATATTGATACTAAGGGCGCACATGCTTCAATTAACTTCAAAGTGAGTCACTTGGGTTACAGTTTTATTCAAGGTCGATTTAATAATTTTAACGGTAAATTTAGCTTTGATCCCAAAAATATTGAAGCATCGTCAGTGACGGTAAATGTTGATACGACTAGCCTGGATTCAAACCATGCAGAGCGCGATAAACATATAAAAAGCAGCGATTTTATCAATGCTAGTAAATTTTCAACGGCGCAATTTAGCAGTACAAAAGTAACCAAAAAAGAAAACGGTGGTTTGGCTATTACAGGTAATTTAACACTGCATGGCGTCACCAAAATAATCACTATTGATGCCAACTTTATCGGTGAAGGTAAAGATCCCTGGGGCGGATACCGCGCGGGTTTTGAAGGCACGACACGTCTACAGCTAGAAGACTTTGCCATTACCGTAATGGGGCCTGCTAGTTATGTTGATATGCAATTAAACGTTGAAGGCGTGCGTTTGTAATTTTATCGACTCAAGGGTTCCCTTAACTTTAAAAGGGGCCCTGTTTTAAGATTATGAGCGTAATCTTACTGTTATTAAGACAATGCCATGATCCGTACTTTCACCATCGCGATCAAAGATAGGGTTAATCAGATGCCTGTCATAAGTGTGGTATTCACTTAATTCAAAGAGGCTTGACTGGCAACACGCATCAAACTCATTAGACAGGAGGATATAATCAAGCACCGAGCTTGTAGCCCCGAAATAATGGGTTGGTTTACGTGTTATCTGCTTGCTGTCATTATCGGTCGCTTGGAGCAGATCCCATGAATCTTTTAGGCAATATTTAGCAAGAAAGGCGTCACACTCAAATTTTGAAGTAAAGCGTAATGAGTCTGTAATGAGATGCGTTAAGACACCATCAGATAACGTATTATTAAAATCGCCCATCAAGATCATCGGCAGTCCTGATTTCTCGCGGCGAGCTATCATATTAACGAGTAACAGAGCCGCTTCTGAGCCGCGTTGAATTGTCGCCCCCCAACCACCAGACACTTGCGCCTTAAGTTTCTCTATAATGTTTTTTTCTGCTGATAAATCAGCACGATTATCAAAATCAAACAGAGGTCGTTTGGATTTAAAATGAACCACGTAACAATCACAATCTCCGATATGCGGTAACTCCACCGTCGCCCGCAGCACTTTCCGGCTAAAAGAGAAATCATCCGTTAAACCCATCGCTACGGCCAGAGAACTATCCGCTTTTAGCGCTTGAACCTCTTTAATCGGATAACGTGAGGCAATCGCCACCACGGGGCTTTTGCAGATAAAATCATCCACTATTTCAGGTTTATCTACCACAGCAAAATAGTGATAGCCATGCAGTAGGACCAGTTCACGTAATGACTCAGGACTAAACACCTCCTGAAAGCCAATCACATCGGGCTGGAATTCGTCGAGGTAATCACCAATCCAGCGCTGTTTCTTCGCCCACTGGGGGGCACTGTAAATACGCTCAAAATCATAATAAGCAAACGGCGGTTCAAGGTAATTAAAGAGATTGAAGGTAGCGATTTTGAGCTGAGAATGGGTCACAAACTCATTTGAACTTTGCACGTTTTCATAATCAGATAGCTTATTTACTGGCAATTTATTTTCCCGGATGAGAGTGAGTAGTGGATTATAACTGAATCTATTGGTAGTTGTTATGCGGATCCGGCTTTGAGAAGATTAACGACAGTGATAGGGGGTGGGAGCGAAGCATGTCACAACGGTTTTTAGCAAATAAAAATGGAGAGCCATTTTACTGACTCTCCATTTTTGAGTGCGCTTAAATGATCTACTTAAGATTACTCAGCACATTTACTCACCATTAGCTTATTAGGTGAACCGTCATTATTGACGCTGAAGCTAAATACGTAATCCCCTGCTTCTGGAATAGCGATAGGAGATTCAGTTCCTTCTCCAGCAGCAACCGCAGCGGTTTGCTCCTGACCAAGGATCACTGCCGCGCCACCTGTGACAGCGAACTGATCTGTCCACAACTCATTAGCAAATTTAAAGCCATAAGAGGCAACATTTCCCTCATTTACCACAACCTGATAAGTGTTCAGCCCTTTGTAACTAAACTGACGTAATACGGGTGTGTCTGCAAAATTATTCCCGCCTTCATAATTACCGCGAATATACATAGTACTTGCCAGTGGAGCTGTCTCGTTGGAATCGGGATTATCACAAGCAGCCATAAACCCGTCGCCAGTAATAGGTCCTGCAGGAGCGGTTTGTGGGCCTTCTGCGGTTGGCGAGTCTATGTTGAGCAATAAAGATTCAAATGGTGCTAAGGTCAGAGTGTAAACATCACCCGCAATATTCGTAACGACATCAGTCTGCAGATCCGTCAATGTACCATTACTACCAATGGCAGTTTCAGTAAGCGATAATGTGACTGTGTTGTTTTTTGCATTTAGCAGATAGAGAATATGGTTCTCTGTTGTATCTTTACGATCAATATAAATATCAGTATCAGAGTAGATATGCGTACGCGCACCATTATATAGTGCAGGGTTAGCATTTCGCGCTGTCATCAAAGCGCTGAGATAACTTTTAAGATCTTCTTGATTGCTGTTTAATGTAACCTCCGTGACCCCTTCTATTTTCGCACTACTGCGTGCGACATGATCATCACATTGACCGGTATCACCTGCACAAGGCTCCAAACGGTCAGCAAAATTAGCTACTTCATCACCAATCTCTTCACCATAATAAAGTGTAATTGGACCGGAATAAGCAGCCATAAAGCTAAAGGCACCTTTATGTCTTGACCAGTACTCACTCTCAGTTGGCTCGCTAATGTCACCACGCTGCAGCAGATCACCAAAGCGGACCAAGTCATGGTTACCTAGCATTAGGTTAGGCATAGCCTGATCGGGATAAGCAAGGTGAGTCGCAAATCCACTATTTAACGTTGATGCAGGGCGGTTACCCGTTCCACTCTCTTCCACTGCAAAAGTCTGCACCATACTGTAACGCATCGGGAAGTCAAACGCAGAAGGCAATGCTGGCGCGCTGTTGCTGCCATAACCTTGTGCAGCAATCTCATTTTGACCGCTCCAAATCTCCGCCACCATATACCCCAGTGGATTTACCGTGTTACCGTTTGCATCTGTGTAAGTTACATTGGCAGAAGCAGTTTCCACCGTTTGACGTAGTTCAGCCCACTGCGCAACTGGCACCTGGTATGCCTGATCTAAACGCCAGCCATCAATTTTAAGTTCATTGATCCAATAACTCGCAACCTCTTTATAAAAGGCTAAATCTTTCGGATACTCAGATTCAAAGCCGACGCCACCTTGATCTATGTAATTAGTAGGTGTCAGCCCGTTAGGCGAGGCTGCGACATTACCTTTATGGTGACCAAATACGCCATCAAAAAATACATATAACCCTTTTGCGTGAGCTGCATTAACTAATTCTCTCGCTTTATCCATGTCACCAAATTTGGTATCAATGTTAAAGTAATCGCTGGTAAAATAACCAGTTGCATCCAAACGGTCGACCCACTCCGTTTGACCCGCTTTTACGGTTGATTGAAAAATGGGGGTTAGCCAAATAGCGTTGACGCCCAACCCTTTAATATAATCAAGCGAGTCAATAATCCCCTGCAGATCACCTTCATGATGACTGGTTCCATAACCTGTGCCGTAGCCAATATTGCTGTCGCCATCAACAAAAGATTCCACCATAATCTGATAGGTTATAAGTCCACAGGTTTTATCCACCGCTGCATCACCGTGATAACAGGCTAGTCTATCCTCTTGTGCAGTACTCGCTTGGGTGATATCAATACTGATATTTTTACTGACTGGGACAACTACTGTATCACCACCGCCTCCGCCACAAGCAGACAAGGTTAAAGCCAGCGTCAATGCCAGCGAAATTTTTGAAAATGGATGTTTCATATTACGTCCTTGTTAAAATTAATAAATCGACTACGCAGATTTAACCATACTTGCCGTAAAGAAGCTGAAAAATAGAGAAAATATTGTTGCAAAAGTAGATCCACTTTACAAAAGTGAATATAGGAAGCGCTTACAAAAAAGCAGTGGGTTAAAGGAAGATAAATATCTGCAGACTATTTTATAATTTTCGACATGAAAGACGAATAATCTGCTTATTTCAGAAGAGTAAGGATAGGCTTAACAGCGCCTGTAATATAAATAAAACCGTAGCGCTTAATGTAATAAATGTGGAATTTTCACTAAGCATAAGAGGTAATTAGGATAAAAAAGGGAAAATTCCTGGTCAGTTTATTGTTTTCTATATGTTAACCGATAGATAATAGCGCAGTTAACGGCGTAATTCTCCATCGATTTTTAGCGCTTTAATCTAAATTTATTAACTCATTTATTTGCGAAACAGAGGTTAAACTGTGTAGATAACCGAAACCTGCGTCATCGAGTTCCACATGACCAACAGAAGAGGTCGCAAATGCAGGCACACCTGCAGCAGGAACCAACTCCCCGACTATGTAACCGACTAACGGCAGATGTGAAACAATAAGTAGGTTTTTTACCCCAGATGCTTGCAGCGCTAAAATCTCATTAACTGATTTACGTGCACTGCCACTTGGCGTTAAAAATTTAATGGTTTGAACATTGGTTATTTCAGGGAAAAATGGTCGCACCGACTCCCATGTTTGCTGGGCACGTAAATATGGGCTTACCAACACAGCATCAAAGCAAATGTTTTGATTAGCTAAATAAGTGGCCATTATTTCTGATTCACAACGACCGAGAAAGGTTAGTGCTCGCTCTGCATCAGAGGGCGCTTTCATCTCAGCCTGCCCGTGACGCATAATATAAATCTGCATATTTTTTCCTCGCACCATAAAAACGCCACTAAGACCTAAACCTATATACCCAAACTATCTGCAAATGCTGATTACTGCATATTCAGATGGCTTAGGTATAGAGGCTATCAGTATATTACTTTATCTACTAGTGCTTTGACTTTACTTTATAAAACTGTGATTATTCCTCGACGGGTGTTTCGCCAAGAAATTTCAAAATAACAATCGCCACCAAAAATACAGCAGTAAAACCTGCAATAAAAATAGTTGGCATGGCGAGATAGCCAAGAATATGCCAAATGATCGACTCTAATGCGCTCATGTTGATCCCTCTATTTAAGTTAAATCAATGTTAATGATACGTAGAAACAGAGAAAAAAACATGTGCAAAATCATAAAAACAATATTTCCATCGCGCGAGTACTCATCCGGAGTATTTGTTAGCGCGTTAATTACGATTATTTTACCGCGCTTAATGGAACTTTTTTATCTTGAAGTTGACTGTTAATGGCAGTATATTTTTTCTTATCTTAATTTAAGCAGATGATAAACATGGCAAAAAAACAACTTGACGCGTTAAGGATTTACCTTAACAAAATGATTTTAGGACAAAGTGAACTGGTCGATGGTTTATTAATTGCGCTACTTGCTGATGGTCACATTCTTGTTGAAGGTCCACCAGGGCTTGCTAAAACCCGCGCAATCAACGCGTTATCAGAAGGTATTGAAGGAGATTTTCATCGCATTCAATTTACTCCCGATCTATTACCTTCCGATTTAACAGGTACCGATATTTTTCGCCAAGAAACCGGCGAATTTATTTTTGAAAAAGGTCCGCTATTTCATAATTTGATTCTTGCTGATGAAATAAACCGAGCGCCCGCTAAAGTACAATCGGCATTATTAGAGGCGATGGCAGAGCATCAAATTACCGTCGGTAAAAAAACCTATCAGTTACCTGAGCTGTTTTTAGTGATGGCGACACAGAATCCCATTGAGCAGGAAGGCACTTATCCGCTACCCGAGGCGCAATTAGACCGCTTTATTATGCACCTTGAATTAGACTATCCGGATGCCGCGACCGAAAAAGAAATTTTAAGACTCAATCATAAAGAGATTTTAAAAGAGACCGTTGCCGAGATAACGCCATTACTCAATGAGCAGATATTTGCTATCCGCAAAGAGATAATGACCATTAATATTGCGCCGCATCTAGAGCAGTATTTAATTGATCTGATTATCGCGACACGTCAACCCGAACGTTATGGCGTGCAGTTAAAAGAGTGGATAAGTTACGGTGCCAGCCCTCGCGCAACATTGGCCTTGATGCGCACAGCAAAGGCACGCGCTTGGCTTGATAACCGTGATTACGTGATGCCAGATGATATTATTCGAAATCTCTATCCGGTTTTACGGCATCGACTGATTTTAAGTTATGAAGCAGAGGCGCAAGGTATTAATGCAAATCGTGTTATTAAAGAGATTATCAATCAGGTAGCGATTCCAGCTTAATGAATACCACTAAACCAGCACTATTTGCTAACAGCCCTTACCTTACGGGAGTTGATGTTAGTCTCTCTGAACTGCTCAGTTATAAGCAGCAGGCAAAGCTGCGTCTGCAGCCAATTGCCAGTGCCGCCTATCGGCAACTATCTGGTAATTACCTGGCAAAAATCAAGGGCCGCGGTATGGAATTTGCCGAAGTCCGCCGTTATCAATCGGGTGATGATATACGTACTATTGATTGGGCGGTCACCGCTCGAACTGGCAAGGCGCATACCAAACTGTTCCAGGAGGAGAAAGAGCGCCCGGTTTTTATTTTATTAGATCTGTCCGACAGTATGATTTTTGGCAGTCAGTTCGTATTTAAATCTGTACAGGCCTGTCATCTGGCTGCGCTGCTGAGTTGGCAAGCGAAACAGCGTAATGACCGTTTGGGCGGAATTGTATTTAACCAGCAAGAGGTCGCGGAGCTAAAACCCACAGGCAGAAGCAAAGGGTTAATGACTTTTCTGCATCACAGTGAACGTTTGTGCAACGCGCGCCCTTTTAAATCAGAGACCAGTGCGCAGCCATTATTGATGCAACTGAAACGACTTTCACGTTTAGTACAAACCGGCTGTCAAATTCATTTAATCAGTGATTTTTCACAGCTCGATGACAATTGCCAAAAATTGATCAATCAGATGCGCCGACATAATCAGATCAATGCCTGGTTAATCAATGATCCCTTGGAGAGCGTTTTACCAAAAGATGCGCAGCAGGCAAGTCTGAAAATAAATAGTCTCTATGGCAGCGGTTTTATCAAACAAAAGGACGCCCTGCAGCAATACCAAGAGGCGGCCTGTGAGCGTCAGGAAAAAGTGCACAGCATATTTACCAAACAGGGGATTCCGCTCTATCAACTGTCGGCATCTATCTCATTAATGGAGCAGTTTCATGCCGCTCAATAATCAAAATCCGCTCGCACAACTTCACGATATTATCACGCCAAGTGCCCCCAGCTTCTGGCCACCCGCCCCACTCTATTGGTTGTTATTGATAATCTCTATAGTATTGATTACAGGCGCTATCTACCTTTATAAGCGAGTAAAATCCGAGCGCCAAAAATACCAGATGGCGTTATCTAAACTGCAACAACTCAAAGATGAGGGTGCTGATTTTATCGCGTTAAATAAGCTTGTTAAAGGTGTAGCCCTATTATATTTCCCGCGTCAACAGGTGGCATCACTGCACGGCGAGCAGTGGTTTGATTTCCTGCATACCTATTCAGAGCGCCCCCTTTTTGGGAGCAAACCGCTATTTCTGCAGCGCCTTTATAATAACCGCGATCAAAGCTGCGCTAGTGATGATTTTGAACAGGTTAAGATATGGATAAAAAAACTGCCTCAGCAAATAAAAAAACAGCAAAAAGAGTGTAAAAATAATGTTTGAATTTGTTTATTTATGGGTGTTTCTGCTACTGCCCCTGCCACTGGCGGTACGCTATTTTTTACGCGCAAAAAAGCGTGATTATACACAAGTTTGGATCCCCTTGGCGCGAGGCTTAACTGGCCAGCAATCACAGTTACAAAAGAGTCCGTTGATCGCGCTTATCCCGTGGCTGGCTTGGCTATTACTATTAAGTGCCCTAGCGAAACCTATCTGGTTTGGCGAGCCTATCCGCCTGCAGCAGCAAAGCCGCGATATGGTTTTATCACTGGATCTCTCCGGCAGTATGCAGGAAGTCGATATGCCGTTAAACGGCAAGACAGTAGATCGCCTAACCTTAGTTAAAGATCTCTTAAAAACATTTATCGGCAAACGTCATGGAGACAGGCTCGGGCTGATTTTATTTGCAGATCATGCTTATCTGCAAACGCCATTGACCTTTGATCTTAAAACCATTAGCCAGATGGTCGATGAAACTGAGATTGGCTTGGTCGGCAATCGCACTGCGATTGGCGAATCGATAGCCATGGCCATTAAACGCTTTGTAGAAAATAAAAATGAACAACGCGTGATGATTTTAATTACCGATGGCGCCAATACAGCCGGTACCATCAAACCAATAATGGCGGCCAAACAAGCAGCCAAAAACAATATTACTATCTATACCATAGGTATCGGTGCAGACGAGATGGTGAAACGTACGCTGTTTGGACGTCAGCGTATTAACCCATCGGCAGATCTTGATGAAAAAACCTTAACTGAAATTGCCAAGCTCACCGGAGGACAATATTTTAGA
>NZ_JBLIEK010000060.1:0-22269 GCF_047632995.1 Psychromonas sp. | reverse complement strand
GTTTGAATACAGTCGTAACTTTTTTAAATCAACCGATTACAAGTTTACTTTAGTTGCCAAACGTCATTAATAACAAGTAATTAATTAAGATTTTTATCTTAGAAATTTATACAACTAATGCCATCGAAAAGTGTAACTGCTTGCAATGGATGATTCTGCTTAAAAAGTAATTTATCTTGCAGTGATGGATGTATAAAAGATGGACAATTATCGACATTGAGGTAATTAAACACGGGTAAGCCAACAAGCGCTATAGCCCTCTTTTTCTTGATCAAATCGTGAATAAAATGCAACTGAGTTTCAAATAAATAAAGGTAACATCATTTATTTATTTGATGAACCATGCATTACAAAATCAATGCATAAATCATTCATTTCTGACGGTTTACCAATATAGATCGGGTTCGGAATGCACTGGCTTTAAAATATGAGAGAATGACGTGCCGCCAACAGGTTCATAAACCATTTATTAATATTGCCTCTGTACTCACGTTTGTAGTTGGTAATGGCGTAATTTTAATACTGCCGTCACATGACGGCAGTAGTGATCTATAAATAAAAGTTAACAAATAATATTTATTTAAATGCGGCAAAGACACTTTCAATCGCGACAGCACCGGGATCTTTCACTCCTTCTAGGCTTTCACTGTTTAGATAAGAGGAGCGTCCTGCTTTGGCTTCTAACATTTTAGCAGTGCTGTCTGCACCAGCTTTCGCAGCAACAATCGCAGCCGCTAAATTCTCATCTCTTAGGGCAATGAGCGCTGGCTCTAAGGCGTCAATCATAGTGCGATCACCCACTTTAGCGCCGCCAAAGAATTTCATCTGTTCAAGGCCACTCAAGAGTGCCTCCGCAAGATTTTGATGTTTTGCATAATGCGTACCAGCTGCGGTAAAGAAAATAGACAGTAAAATACCACTGGAGCCGCCCATCGACATTGCTAAATGCTCACCAACCACTTCAAATAGTTTCTCAGTTTCTGCCAGTGGTAATTTTTTATTTTTCAAGGCCTGCAATACGGTAAGTGCACCTGATGAGAAAGTTGAACCGGTATCACCATCACCCACTAATGTATCAAGACGGTTTAACTCAGTTTTTAAATCAATCACCGTATTACACACGGTGTCAACCACAGCAGCAACAGCGGCAGATTCAGAAACAGTAAATTCAACACTGTTAGAGAATTTTTCAATGGTTATAGGTGTTGCATCATTCACAGTAATGCCTTTTGACCAAGACTCAACCGCAACGGGTGCCATCAGAGCGGTTTCTAACTCTTCAGTAAGTACCAAACAAGATAATGAAAAACCCTTCATATCAATTGCAGTGACAAAAGCTTGTGGTCCAAATAGATAGTTCATATTCTGACCAAGAGATGATTCAACCACATCTTTCGTGAGTAAACTCATTTCAAGCGGTGATGTACCCCCTAGGTTATTAAGTAATAAGGCATATTTTTTCTGTTGAGTATTGACTAATAGTTTTTCAGCCATTATTTCAACCACGCCGCGGCAATGCTCAATATCAATAATCGCAATACCCGGTTCGCCATGAATACCTAAGCCCAATTCTGCTTTTTTAGCGGCAATACGATCTTCTGTATGCTCACCCGGAATATGGCAACTCGTTATTGCAACACCAATACTGCTAACATTATCATTCGCTAGATTCGCCATCTCAGTAACACGCGCTAAACTAGCATCTTGATCAGCATAATAACCCGCAACTTTGTGCACAAATACCGTACCGGCAATCCCACGCGGTTTTTTACTATCCACAATAGAAATATCATCATTAACGATAACCATTTCTATATTAAGACCTAATTTTTTTGCTTTTTCAGCCGCCAAACCAAAATTAAGACGATCGCCCGTATAGTTTTTAACAATTAATAAACAGCCCGCTTCACCGGTTACATACAAAATTGCATTAAGTACCGCTTCCACGCTTGGAGAGGCAAACACATCGCCACATACCGCTGCGGTTAACATGCCTTGGCCGACAAACCCTGCATGAGCAGGTTCGTGGCCAGCACCACCACCGGAGATGATTGCGACCTTATTTTTATCCCAATCTTTACGCACCACCACGCGAATATGCTCATCAATATTTAGCCGGGTCAAATTGTTGTGCTGATTGCTGTAAATCAGACCATCAATGGCATCACTGACTAGGGTTTTGCGTTCATTAAAAAATAATTTAGACATGAAAATTCCTCTAATTGATATCAACCAGTTATTAATTACTTACTGTACGTATAACTGCCAGATGGCAGTCAACGAGAAGAACAGCCCTTTATGACAAGAGCTGTTCTTACACTAATTTATTGACCCAGCTGATGTGCGGTTAAGATTGCAGAAAGTACAGACTCTGGTGTAACAACAAAGGGCATATTATAAATAGTTTCACCTTCGGCACACGAGGCGACTGCCACTTCATATAACTTGTCGCGGTTGATTTCTTTAACACCCATCATAAATAAATTAGTTGGTAGACCCACAGACTTACAGAAAGTTAAAAACTCTGTAATTTCTGCCATAGGGGCATTTTCTAGTACTAAATGAACCAAAGTACCAAAGGCAACTTTTTCACCGTGGAACAGATGATGACATTCTTCAAGCATCGTTAAACCATTGTGAACCGCATGCGCTGCTGCTAAGCCACCACTTTCAAAGCCAACACCACTTAAGTAAGTATTTGCTTCAATAATGTTTTCAACTGCAGGCGATGTTAAGCCGTTTTCTACTGAGATTTTAGCTTTAAGACCATCTGCAATGACTGTGTCATAACAAAGTTTTGCTAAGGCTTGAGCTGCTAGTGTCGGTGCGCCTCCAGTGTTTGTTCCTTTGCCAGAGCGGGCGGTAGCGCGTGCTTCAAAGTAAGTTGATAATGCATCACCCATTCCTGAAACGATTAATCGTACGGGTGCACCCGCAATGATTTTAGTGTCCATAATAACCATACTAGGATTACGTGGGATCATTAAGTATTCAAGAAATTCACCATTAGGTTTATAGACCACTGCAGACGCACTCGTTGGCGCATCTGTTGATGCAATAGTTGGTACTATAACGACAGGGAGATGACAAAAGAACGCGATTGCTTTTGCTGTATCTAATGTTTTACCACCACCGATACCGATAATGACTTCAGAACCATTCGCTTTTGCAATTGCAACTAAGCGCTCTATTTCTGGGTGACAACATTCGCCATTAAATTTTTCTAGGGCTAATAAACCGCCAGCCTTTGCAAAGCTTGCAGTTACCTGTTCCCCGACTAATCCGGTGACAAAGTCATCGGCAATCGCAAATGCTTTTTGCCCTAACGGCTGAACATATTCTCCGATATTATTAAGTGCATTTGCACCTTGAACGTACTTACTTGGGGAGACGATAATCTTATCCATAACACAATTCTCTTATTAAAAGTTAACGGGATCTGCAAAGCAGAAAGGGATTATTAAATCAATTTGTAAATGTTTTTATTTACGCTCTATCAACATAGACACTGGACGACAGAAGCGATACTTTTTTCACTTAACAATAACAATAAGCATGAGACGCAGCACAGATGCCTAACAAGAGATCCTTAACCAATCAAATGAAAGTGATTCACGTCACGAAACCAAGTCAAAACAAACAAAATAGTTTCATAAGGGAACGCGAACAAAAAATAACCGTTTCGATATGAAACAATGTTAAGGCGCTTTATTTGTGCCTTAATATTGTAGATACTGAGAGTGTTTATCACGGTTAATCTACTCTCCTAACAACAAGGACGTCCTGTGAAACAACTTATCAATAAAGTGGAAAATATCGTAGAAGAACAAATTAGTGGCATGGCGCTCGCTCATCCTGAGCTGCAATATAATGCCCACCCTCGCTATCTAATAGGTCCTTCATCCAGTGAAAAAGTCGCACTCATTTCCGGAGGAGGATCCGGTCATGAACCGCTACATATTGGTTTTATAGGCCAGGGCATGCTCACCGCCGCCTGCCCTGGTGAAATCTTTACCTCACCTACGCCAGATCAGATGTATGAATGTGCTAAGGCCGTTAATAATCAAGCCGGCATTTTATTTTTAATTAAAAACTACACGGGTGATGTGCTCAATTTTGAAACCGCAGTAGAACTACTGCATAGCGATGGCATCGCCGTTGGCTCGGTATTAATTGATGATGATGTAGCCGTTAAAGACAGTATTTACACTGCGGGGCGGCGCGGGGTTGCGGCAACCGTCTTAGTTGAAAAAATTGTCGGCGCAGCCGCGCAGCGAGGATATTCACTGACGCAGTGTGAAATACTGGCGCGCCGTGTCAATAATGCAGCGCGATCCTTTGGAGTTGCTTTATCGGCCTGCACGGTTCCCGCCGCAGGTAAACCCTCATTTATACTGGAGGATGATATTGTTGAATTTGGGGTAGGCATTCATGGTGAGCCCGGCATTGAGCGTAAAGCTTATACAGATCTAGATAGTCTGATAGAGCAAATGTTTGCGGAAATAAAAGATTGCCCAGAATATACCCGTATTTTGCAGCAGTGGGATCGTGAAACTGGTCAATGGCTAAAAAATCCGGTGACCATTGAACCCTTTGTCGCCAATGAGCAGTATATTGTACTGGTTAATGGTTTTGGCGGCACACCGGAGTCTCAACTCTATGGTGCATACGCCAAACTAACCGAGTGCTGCGCCCAAGCAAACTTTAAGATAGCTCGGCAACTAGTGGGTAACTACTGCACCGCATTAAATATGCAAGGTTTATCCATCACCTTACTGAAAGCCGATGCAGAAATACTGGCTCTATGGGATGATCCGGTCAATACCCCTGCATTGCGGTGGGGCTGCTAATGTTGTTATCTGACAAGTATTTAATATGCTGGATATACAAGGCCCTCGCTAGGGAGAAATAATGAACTTATCGCAACAACAAATTTTACAGTGGTTACAGGAATGTTGCCGACTTTTTGAACAGGAGCAAGATCTGCTTACCCAATTAGATGCCGATATTGGGGATGCCGACCATGGCCTGAATATGCATCGCGGCTTTACCCGGGTGGCTGAAAAATTACCCACATTGATTGAGCAACCCATTACCAGCATACTAAAAACCGTCGGCATAACGCTGTTGTCCAGTGTCGGTGGCGTAACGGGACCATTATACGGTACTTTTTTCCTACGCGCCGCCACCGCGGTGGAAGGTAAAGAGGCACTGGATCTTCGCGATGTCGCAGAAATGCTCGGTGCGGGTCTTGCGGGCATTATTGATCGCGGTAATGCCGAAGTGGGTGATAAAACTCTATGCGATCTATGGTGGCCCGTTGTCGAGGCAGCCAATCAAGCCGCACAGCAGGGGCTTGACATGCAAAACATGTTGACACTGCTAACGCAAATCGCGCATCAAGCCGCACATTCCACCATTGCGATGCGGGCAAAAAAAGGCCGAGCCAGCTATTTAGGAGTGCGTAGTATTGGTCACCAAGATCCGGGTGCAACCTCAAGTTTGCTGATGGTGATCGCGCTGCATAGCGTTATCCAAAACACATAATCAGCACGTTGTTACTCATACATTTAATCTTCGTTAATAAGTTGATATTTTTTAAGCTTTCGCCACAACGTGGTACGCCCTATGCCGAGAGCAGCAGCCATCTCTTGGCTTTTGCCATGATACAAAACTAATGCCTGCTCAATGCTCTGTTTTTCCAGCACGGCTAAGGGTTGAATGGATTGCTGAACAGGCTGTAACTTCTTACCTTGATTAAGCAAATGCGCAGGTAAATCCTGCACCCCTAATTTATCACCCCGGCGCTGTAATAGACATTTTTCAATACAGTTGTTCAGTTCAGCAAGATTACCCGGCCAAGTATACAAGCAGAGGGACTCTTTGGCCTTATGTGAAAAGCTGGACGAGCATTGATAACGGGCATTGAGGCGGGCTAATTGTTGTTCAATTAACAGCGGCAAATCTTCAGGACGCTCTCGGAGCGCCGGCATAGATAACTCAACCGTACTAACTGCATAATAAAAGGGACGGCTAAAATGATTCAATGAGAGCAAACTGTCCGATCTCAACTGCGTGCTGCAGATAAGATTTAAACGCATCGAAATCACCTGGTTAGTTTGATAACAACGGATACTATTGGTTTTCAGCAGATGTAATAACTGCGTTTGTACCGACCGACTTAAACATTCTATGTGTTCAAGATACAGGGTACCACCATTGGCCTGCTCCACTTTGCCCGGTTTATCCTGAGCATCGCTGGCAAACAATTCCAGCAGTACCCGATCCCCCTCTAGGCTGGCACAATCAAAGGTGATGAAAGGCCCACTGCGACGCAGACCGTTATCATGAATCGCCTTTGCCAATTGTCGTTTACCGCAGCCATCCTCCCCCAGCAAAAGCAACGGCGAGGGGCTTTTACACACGCGTTTAGCAATCGTCAGAAGTTGTTTCATCTGCTTGGAATGCGCGACAAAAAAATCAAAATCAAGGCTAACATCCGTCCCCGCTTGATCTTGAGAATGGATACGACGGCTCTCAATCGGGTGTAAAAAAAGTAGATAACTTTGCTGCGCGATGGGTTTAAAACTGATAGTGGCTTCGATAAAGGCATCCCCACACTGAAAAGTAACCTCCACCCGTGATAATGACAAATTCTGCTTAATCGCGTTTTTCACAAGAGGGGGAAATAACAACAAACTATTCAGTGCTTTGCCAACAACTAACCTTTTATCCAGATTAAGGCGTTGCTCAGCATGTACATTAAGATAACTAATACGCTTACTGTTATCCCATGCAATGACCCCCTCATCCATGCCAGTTAATAACGCATCACGTTGGCTAAGGATATGGTTAGATTCCGACAAACTGGTTTCAAGATGTAAGCGACTACTTACCTCTCGAGCGCAGGAGGTAATTAAGGCACAATCCTGCGCTTGATGCTCTCCGACTTTGGTGAACAGTGCTAGCACACCACGCTGCCTGCCATCGAGGCTAAATACGGGTGCGGCGTGACCACTAACATCATGCAAGCTACGATTAAAATGTTGTGCACCATAGATAGATACCGGATCACTTAAATGTAGACTTTGGCTAATCGCATTACTACCGACTCGGCCTTCGCTCCAGAAAGCCCCCTCTTTAATACCTAATGACGTTAACTTTTCGCACATAAGCGCATGACCCATCATTAATAAAGTACAACCGGTCTCGTCGGTCACAATCAGTGCGCAGCATTTATTGGCCAGCAAACCAAAGGTATCTTCAAGCACAGTGTGTGTAATAGTCAGTAAGTTACCCGTGCGTTTAAGCAGGGAACGAAAGGTCATACCCGATGCCACATGCGGCGCGTGCCAATTAAACGGGCTACTTTGACGACGACAACGCTCCCAGGCATCAATGATCGGTGTATGAGTGATGCCCGGCGCAACCCAGTGGTGCTTTTGGAAAAATTCCCAAGTATTATACAGGGCATCTAAATCATCACTGTTCGTCGGTGCTGCTGTTTTTGTTTTTTCAAAAAGCGTACTCATAATTCCCTGTTATTCATAAAGAACAATTTAAATTGAATTAGCCTTGCAGACTATTCCGGCAGTAATTTTTCAATAATGCATATATTTGAATCCAATTATCTCTATAACTCAATGACATCCGGCCAGCGATTAACCATAATAGAGTTGATATAAACACCACAGTTCACCGTGCTTTATATTCAGATCAACACAGTGGTTCACCTCTGCCTTACCATAACATTTTACAATATTTATTGGTTTTATATCCGCTATTTGTTATTCGTTAGCCGCCACCAAAAGCAACGACTCTATTTAAATTATGTTTAATATATAAGCTAATGAACTCAGTTCATTAGCTGGGGTTACATAAAAGTCGTACCTGATATTGATAGCGGCGTTGTGTTAGACGAAATTCATGGTGTACACTGGGGCTCCACGAATCATCACCGCCAACGCCCATATGGAAACCATCTAAACGCAGATAAATTTTATCTTCAGCGCGTAATTGATGGGTGTGTTTTGCCTCTGCTACATTATTTTGCGAATAGCGACTGACTCCTAAGTGGAAATCCCCCTGCACACTTAACTGACCTATTTGAGCCTGTTTTACATCACAACGTAAGCCGCTTTCTGATGGGAAAATATAAGGGGTGAACATCTCTTCAACCATACATTCGTGGCGAGCAATATGTGCCGACAGAAGACGATCCGGGTAGTTTTCATGGGGACCACGGCCGAACCACTGCACGTTTTTATCACTATTAGGTAATACCAGCTCCATACCGACACGGGGTAATGAAGGCATGGATAATGCGACATTGACCGCCACATCAATGGTCACTGCGCCCGTGCCATCAATTTGGTATAACCACTGCGTGCTAATGAGCAGTTTATTCTCAACATAATGACCGAACTGTACTTTAACCAGCACCGCATTAGCCATATTTAGCGCTTCAATATGCAGACATTTAACGCTTAAATTATTAAGACCGGCGGCCTCCCAGAGCGCAATCCATGCATTAGGGTCGAGGCAATCCACTTCACTGGCACCAATATCATTATCCAGTGGTGCGCGATAAAAGTTATCTTTTGGCCCCTGCAACAATTGCGTTGCGCCAGCGACTAACCAGCGGTCAATAATCCCCGTTTGTTTGTTAAATTCAACGCTAAAATCATCGCCACAAATAACCCATGTTTTATCATTTTCAGTTACCTCAGGCCCATTCACCTTGCGCGGCTGAATAACGGCAAGCTGCATAATAGTCGGCAACTCAAATTGCTCCGTTGCCACCACAAAGCCTTTGTCAGCCCAGGCTTTATCTTGATTTAAAGAAACTTCAATATTGAGATGATAAATCGCCCCGGCTTTTTGCTCCGGCAACTGCTCGCGTAAGGTTAATAACACACTTTTTTGCGCAGCAACCTGTAACAAAAGTTCACCAGAGTCAATCAGCAAACCTTCTTCAGTCACTGACCAGGTTAAGGTTTCTCCAAGGCTATCGGTAAACAGATTTTCGCTGCTGACATTAATGGTTAAAGGCTTTCCCTCAACGAGTGAAAATTGATAAAATTGCTGTGCTTTTTTCGCTTCTAACACACTTGGATGAAGTGTTCTGTCCGGGAAGATGAGGCCATTAACACAGAACTGCCGATCATTAATTTCATCTCCAAAATCACCGCCATAAGCCCAATACTTCACACCCTTTTTATCGGTTTTTGTGATCCCTTGATCCACCCAATCCCAAATAAAACCGCCCTGCAAACGCGGGTACTTCCGGAAAGCTTGCCAATACTTATCAAAACTGCCGAGGCTATTGCCCATCGCGTGGGCGTATTCACAAAGGATCAATGGACGCGTTTCATTGGGTAAACCAATCCATTTTTTTATGCCAAATTTTGGCGTTACCGAAGGATCTCGCGGATCGGTTAAATCATTTTCCACACGCGCATACATAGGAACGATAATATCGGTAGCGGCTGTATTCGCCCCTCCCCCTTCATATTGCACCGGGCGAGAAGGATCTCTTAACTTGGTCCATTGATACATGGCATGGTGATTATTGCCAATACCTGACTCATTGCCAAGCGACCAAATAATAATGGAAGAGTGATTCTTATCACGCTCAACCATACGCGACATTCGGCGCATATAAGCATTTAACCAGCTGAGATCATCAGAAAGACGACACATTGGAAATTGACCATGGGTTTCGATATTAGCTTCATCAACCACATATAAACCATATTCATCACAGAGCTCATACCAAGTTGGGTGATTGGGATAATGGGCAGTGCGCACTGCATTAAAGTTATTTTGTTTTAGTAATTTGATATCCACCAGCATATCTTCACGAGAAACTGCATGGCCTTTTTCGGGGTGATGCTCGTGACGATTAACACCGCGGATCAGCAGCGGTTGACCATTTACTTTTAATAAACCATCGCTAATTTCCACTACGCGAAAACCCACTTGATACGCTTCACTATCAACCACTAGCCCCTGGATATTAACCAGTGACACCACGACGCGATACAGATAAGGGCATTCTGCACTCCACTTTTGCGGTGAACTAACGTCAATGTGCTGCTCGCAAAGATCTTTAAACGGGCCTTTTTCATCAATAATACGTTGTGCAAAATCGCTAACAATCACGTCACTGACTGGCTTTAAATCGCCATCAAATAACTGAGTGTGTACTTGATAGTTAGCAGATTGTTCTCCATAAGCCGGAGCTGCAAGGTAAGTGGAGACATTAAGTACGCCATGATTAAAACAGGCATCGAGATCGGTACTCAATGCCACATCACGGATAGAAACAGTGGGTTTAGAGATCAGAGTAACATCCCGGAAAATACCACTTAACCACCACATATCCTGATCTTCAAGATAAGAGCCATCGGACCAACGCATCACCATCACTGTGATTTTATTTTCCCCTGCAACCAAGTAGTCGGTTAAATCAAATTCAGCGGGTAAGCGGCTATCTTGTGAATAACCGATCCAAATACCATTACACCAGAGATGAAAAGCAGAATTAACCCCATCAAAACTAATACGTTGATTGCGCCCTGCCCAACTCTCGGGCAACGCAAAGCGGCAACGATAAACTCCGGTTGGGTTATCATTTGGCACAGTGGGCGGCGTGTCAGCAAAGGGATATTTAATGTTGGTATAAATAGGTTTGTCATACCCCTGTAACTGCCAATTACTAGGCACTGTAATCTCAGACCAACCATGTTCGTTAAATTCAGGCGTAATACATTCACCCGGCACAACTTCTGGCTTGGCAAATAATTGAAATGCCCACTGCCCATTTAACGATAACTTATAGTCCGAAGCGTGATTATGTAATGCAGCCTGTGCACTGTGAAAAGCATCTAGGGGAGCATGTGCTTCTAATACATTTTGATGTGTAACATGTTGGTTTTCCCAATCACGTGCACTAATAATTTCATTAAAGGTTTTCATTTTTTATCCTTTTCCAAAATACTTGAAACTTTATTCACTTTAAAATCAACAGCGATCATTACTTAAACTCACCAGTCATATCTGCAACATAAGTGGTTTTCATCACTGGCATATACACATACAGGTAGATTTTCCAATCTTTAACGCCATCCACACGGACGGCATAAATTAATCCCATCGGCAATGTTTTAGTACATTGACGAAAATAAAAGACAATAAAGGCTGATCTAATACGTGCCAGCTTCGCCACATCTTTTAATAAATCAAACCTTAAACTGATTAACTAGACTCTCCTGCTTAGAAGAAAGCTCCGCAATCTGTCTACCGACATTCTCTGAGGCTTCCGCCTGCTCTAGAATATGAGCGCTTAAATCTCGAATATTTGTAACGCTCAGATTTACTTCACTCGATACAGCTTGCTGCTCTTCAGCTGCATTAACAATTTGACTGTTCATTTCACTGATTTCTGCAATGGATTTAAATACGTCATTAAACTGAGTCACCGCTTTTTGCACTTGCGTCGATGTGCTATTAGCAAGTTTGCTACCATTTTGGATAGCATCAACTACATCAATGGTGCCGGTTTGCACTTTTATGACAACTTCCCGTATCTCATTAACCGAATCCTGTGTTCGCCTTGCTAAATTACGCACTTCATCCGCAACAACAGCAAACCCCCGCCCCTGCTCTCCTGCCCTAGCAGCCTCAATAGCCGCATTCAGAGCCAGTAGATTGGTTTGCTTAGATATCTCCTCAATCACCGTCAGGATAGCCGTAATATTGGTATTATTCGCTGCCAGCTCTTCCACCACAGGAACAGCTTCACTCATACGCTGAACCAGCATTGCCATCTCATTAGATGACAGCTCGACTACCTGTTGTCCCTGAATTGCCGAGTCATTGGCTTGGTTCGCGGCCTTCACCGCCATATCAGCATGCACAACGACCAGCCGTGCTGTTTGCGTCATCTCCTCGGAGGCGGTAGCAACCATATCAACCTCTTTAAGCTGAGCTTCACTACTGCCACGTGTCACCGAAGCGGATTTTTCTGCTTGAACTGCTGTATCGGCAATTTGATGTGTTGTTTCGATAATTTGTTTAATCATTTCCTGAAGTTTATCCAAGAACTGGTTAAATCCATGAGCAAGCTGGCCAATTTCATCTTCAGACTTAACCTGCAAACGCAGAGTAAGATCTCCCTCACCAGAGGCAATATCCTGCAATCTAGCGACAACTTCCCGAATTGGTTTTACCAACTCAAGGGCGGCAAATGCAATCACCATTAAACCAATAATAATAAATACCAGACCGGATAGTAATTCTTTAAAAACACCAGCCTCAACTTGTTCAGTAATCAAAGCATCTAAACGATTAGCATCCTCTAGTACACTCTCCTTGGGCATTTCAAAAACAAGTCCCCAGTGTTGACTGGCGATCGTTAGCGGAGCAAAAAGCATCAACCAATCTCCATCATCACTCCATATTGTGTTAATTTCATTACTTTTGCTCACTTCAAGTAATTCATTATCCAAACCATGCGGACTTTGAAATGGCGTACCAATTTTGGCTTCTGCGTGATCACTGGCAATCAGCATTCCTGATTGAGTTAGCAGGTTTACAGCCCCCTTTCCATCAAAGAGACTTGTGTCTGTCGCCCGCACTGTAGGCGCAAGAAAATTAAGTTTTAAGTCGATGCCAACAAAACCAATCACTTGATCATCTTTAATCAGCGGAAAGGAGATGGAGGAGGTAAGAGTTTCCCCATCACCAAAGACATTAAACGCAGGCGTCGTCATACAGGGTTTTGTGGTTTTCAATGGGCAGGAAAAACGTTCGTTATTTTTAGGATCGTTAAGTGTCGCTTCTAATATGACATTTGAAAGAATCTTCGAGCCATCAAGTGATGTCGCCCAATAGGTCGCAAAACGTCCGATTTCATTAGAGCCGGTATAATCAGATCCTTGAAAATCGACATCTTGCCCATCAAGCGAATTTTTCTCAAAGACCAGATAAGCACCGTGAATCGAAGGAAAATGAATCACTGCGCGCCGGATCATTTCATCCAAAGAAGTTCGTAAAAGATCACTTTCAAAAGTATTATCTTGAGCATTTTGTTGTAAAAAAAGTGCGGATTCAGCGAGCATTTCACCACGATAAAAAGCTTCTTCAAGAAGTTGTTTTATCTCTGCAACATTAAGTTTTGCCTGACTTTGCAAAAATTGCTGAGATTTAGCAATCACCGATTTAGCACTCTCCTCTTGAATCGTTTTTTGATTTTCCAGGGCATGATAAACTGAAAACCCAATCAATGAAAAAGAAGTAAGTATCAGGCACAAGCCTGCCGTTAACGTTATTTTCCATCGAACCGAGCGTATTTTCATGGTTTTCCTTTTACACAAATTATTGTTTATTATTAATGTTTTCACTGCGGATGATATTGTCTTGCATCTTATCAACGCTTTTAATGAGGTAATGATGAAGGTATGAGAAAACAGGAAAGCCAATGTTCATTAGCTAGCGGTCGGCAAAAAAGGAACATTGAAGTGGTGAACTTAAACGAGGTTAAGCTCACCACAAACTAAAGCCCTAGCAGATTATTTAAATACTCTCTTACGAACTTTCTCTAGACGTTTAAGAATTGAATCAAGGCGATCCGGATGAACCATAAACTCTTGAAATCCTTTCATACCTTCTTTAGCCATTGCAGGATCGGTATCTCGATCATAGAATTGTGCGGTACCTTCTGCCGCATTCAACATTTTCACGCCGGTTTGTAAGAACTCATTATCTTTAACCGCCGCTTTATTGTTGGTTGGAATCTGCAACATTTTTTTGTTGATCAATTCTTGATTTTCTGCGCGAGCAACAAACTCAAGGAACTTACGTGCATCAACTTTATTCTTCGCTTTAGAGGGGATATGTACCGTATCCATTGGTGCATCTTCCGCCATTGGAATGGCTGCATCGATAGATGGGAACTGGAAGAAGCCCATTTTTCCGTCAAGCTCTTCCGGGAAACTTGGGGTAATAAAATTACCAATCAAGTACATAGCTGCCTCACCGTTATATAAAAACGGTTGTGCTTCCTGCCATGAATAAGCGGCATGATTCTCAAGATAATAACCAGGCTCCACTAACTCTTTCCAATTTTCAAAGGTTTTTTTAACCCGTGGATCGGTATAAGCAACTTTACCTTCCATTAATTTAATATGGAAATCTAAACCATTAGTACGCATGTTGATGTAATCAAACCAACCCGCCGTCGTCCATAGGAATTTAGTACCAATGGTGAACGGCGCGATGCTGTTTTTCTTCAGTGTTGCCGCTGCTGATTTCAGCTCATCCCACGTTTTAGGCTCTGCAATATCGAACTTTTGGAACAGATCTTTACGGTAATAAATACCCCATTGATAATAAGTATATGGGACCCCCCATTGCTTGCCATTAATCGTCATTGCAGGCGCTGCCGAGGTGAAATCAGCCTTAAGGCCATTCTTTTTCCAGATATCACTGACATCTTCAAAGAGACCACGATCAACGAAGGTTTTCATACGATTACCGGCGTACCAGAAAACCACATCCGGTGGTGAAGTGACCAACCAGTTACGAATAGTTGTTTTATAGGATTCATGGTCATAGAGATTATATTTAACCGTTATATCCGGATTTTCAGCTTCGAAACGGCTAATAATTTCCTCCCATGCTTCCTTTGGTGCAGGATCAGAGGCATCTGAGTTAATCACTAGCGTACTCGCAAAAGCCGATGCAGAGAGAGTTGCTGTAAGTATTGCCGATGCGGCAATATGTGTTACATATTTCATATTGAGGTCCTTGTTATAGAGCAGATGCTCGTTGTTGTTCAATGACAATTAGCGTTATAGCTTGTTTCTCAACTTGTTTTGAATATTTATACCTTGCGGTACGTGCGTCACTATTTTTGCGCCAGTCGGTAAACAGACTGGCATGCCATAGTTATCCTTTTGTCGCACCTAACGTTAAACCGGTTATAAAGTGACGTTGCATGGTAAAGAACAGGAGCACGGGTGGAACCGCTGCAACGACCGCACCGGCAGACATAAATTGCCATGATGATAACCACTGCCCCTGCAGTGAACTGAGCCCAGCGGTCACCGGACGAACTTCATCACTCTGAACCAACACTAAGGCCCAGAAAAAGTCGTTCCAGATAAAGGTAAATACCAAAACTGCCAGTGCCGCTAATGCGGGACGAACCAGAGGTAGCACGATGTGCCAGAAGATCTTCCATTCACTGACCCCTTCAACGCGCGCGGCTTCAATCAACGCATCTGGAATGCCAACAATAAAGTTACGCATAAACAGCGTACAGAAACCGGACTGAAACGCGATATGGAACACAATAAGTGCCCAATGCGTATCGTAAAGTCCTAAGTCTATGGTCAAATCACGTACTGGAATCATCAGTATCTGAAACGGTACAAAGTTACCTCCGATAAAGGCGGCAAAGATCCAAACATTACCTCTAAAGTTATACTTCGCTAGCGCAAACCCGGCCAAAGTAGACAGTGCGACCGCACCGGCAACCGCAGGTAAGGTAATAAGCAAACTGTTAAGCAGATACTGTCCCATCGAAGTGGAAGCAAATACCTCCGTATAGTTTTCAATAAAGTTAAACGACTCCGGCCAACCCCAGTAATTACCCTTATTAATATCTTCTATCGAACGGATAGAAGTCATCATCACGGCAATCAACGGCAGTAACCACAGCACAATTGAAATAGGCAGGGCGACGCGATAGCTGATATTGGCAAAGCGGCCTGATTTTTTTATTGGTTTAGGAAACATTATTTTTCTCTCCTTAGCATACGCCACAAGAAATAAGCGATATAAACATCCATAATTAAGAACAGTACAACTGACACTGCCGCACCGTAACCCATGCGATAGTTAAAGATAGACTCTTCATACATTTGATAAGCAAGCACTGTCGAACTGCCCCACGGACCGCCCGCAGTCATGGTTGCCACGAGGTCAAATGAGCGTAAAGCACCAATAACCGTCACCACAATCGCAATAAAGGTTGCAGGTCTTAGTTGAGGAAGCACCACATACCAGAGCATTTTAAATTTTTTGGCACCATCTAAGCGCGCAGCTTCCAATTGCTCAGCATCAAGATTATTAAGACCGGTCATATAAAGGATCATGCAGTAAGCTATCTGCGGCCAAAGACCTGCAGCAATTATGCCGAAAGTGACATAATCCTCGTTCGCCAGGATGGATATCGGCTCAAAACCCAATGCGCCTATGGCAACATTAAACAGACCAAAACTAGGATCATAGAACCATGCAAACACTAAACCGACCACCACTTGGGAGATAACAAATGGAAAGAAGAACAGGGATTTCACGATGCGAATGCCCTTAACTTGTTGATTTAGGAAAAGTGCAATCAGCAGACCAATGGGCGGCGCAAGCATATAGAAAATTAACCATAATAAGTTATTTTTCAACGAGGTATAAAAAGCTTCCGAATCAAATAGTTCGACATAGTTGCCGAAACCGACCCAGGTTTTTTCTCCCATACCATCCCAGTTGTAAAAGCTTAACGATATACTGGATAAGATGGGATATAGCACATAAACTGAAAATATTATCATTGCCGGGGCTAAAAACAGCCATGGAGATAATTTCGCACTAATTCGCCTTTTCTTACTAACCGAAGGCAATCGGCTTTTTGGGTATGTTGTTTTCACTGAACACTCCACCTTTACGAGTTTCGACACTTGTACAATTATCATCACCTTTGTGATAAATCCTAGCGTGAAAATCAATGTCAATTTTCACGAAAGCTCACAACAAACACGATGGGTTAAAGATAGTAGAACCTAATTTCAACCTTAATACCGGCATTTAACGTTTCCGTAAACATGCCAGTCAAGTCAATGAACTCAATATAGAGCAATTCCACACAGCATTGACACAGGCACAAGATGATTGTGCAAACAAACACACAGAAATGGGTATGTAACGTCTCATAAACATGATGTAGCTCAACAATCAAGCATTATTCACTAACAAATTTCAACAAATAGCATATGTTGATAAGCACATTAGATATTAGTATATAAATTAGCCAAAACAAAGGAGACCGTAATGGAAGACATTACACTTAAGAAGGTCATTAAACGTTTCGATGATGTTCAAATTATCCATGGTATTGATTTAGAAATAAGTCATGGTGAGTTTGTAGTATTTGTTGGACCGTCTGGCTGCGGTAAATCAACCTTACTGCGACTGATCGCTGGCCTTGAAGATATTACGGAAGGTGAAATTTATATTGACGGAAAACTAGTCAATGATATGGATCCGGCTGAGCGTGGTGTCGCCATGGTATTCCAATCTTATGCCCTTTACCCGCATATGACTGTTGCAGAGAACATGGGCTTCGGCTTAAAAATGAATGGGCACACTAAAGAGACAATTGATAAACAAGTCAACCTTGCTGCGAAAACACTGCAGCTTGATGCGCATCTTAAACGTAAACCAAAGGAACTTTCCGGAGGGCAGCGTCAACGTGTTGCAATTGGCCGAGCTATCGTTCGAGATCCTAAAGTGTTCCTGTTTGATGAACCGCTGTCTAACCTGGATGCTGAACTTCGTGTGGAAATGCGACTGCAAATAGCCAAACTTCACCAGGAGCTGAAAAACACTATGGTTTACGTTACCCATGATCAGGTGGAAGCAATGACACTTGCAGATAAAATTGTGGTACTGCGTGCCGGTCGCATTGAACAGGTAGGCTCTCCAATACAGCTCTATCATAAACCAGTAAACGAATTCGTTGCGGGCTTTATCGGATCTCCGAAGATGAACTTCATTCCAACTACAGTCACCGACATTGCGGAGAATAACGTCACGTTGACCACCAAAGATAATCAGAAATTAATCATTCCCCAACCAAAAATAGGCGTGAAGATTGGTGATTCCCTTACCTTTGGTATTCGACCTGAGCACCTGCTCATTCATGGAGAAGCCGAAATTAAGCTAACATTCAACAGCGAAGTCGTCGAGCGTTTGGGTAACAGCACCTATATGTACGGTCAATCTTCGGGCGTTGATGCTTTTACCGTACACCTTCCAGGTGATCAGGAAGTTAAAAAATTCCAGAAGTTGCAACTTAGTTGTGCCAGCGACAATATTCATCTGTTTGACCATAAAGGCATCTGCATCTCTAGCTGAGCCAATCAGAAATAATGAAATGGTTTATTTTAACAATATTAAAACGGTTATTTATATTTGAGCGAATTCTAAGCAAGTTCGCTTTTTTGTTGGAAAATAGTGGCAATATAAATATTAAGTTATCAGTTAACTCTCTATTTTTAATAACATCTGGTAATAGATAACAAAAACAAAAATAAATCAAAGTCGAATATTTATATCTAAATTTTATTAAAACACAGAGGAGAAAACAGATGCAAAATAACCTTTCCCGTTCAAAAATGGCTGGTGCACTTGTAACAGCATTTGGCGGAGAGCAAAACATCGAACAACTTGATGCATGCCTTACTCGTCTAAGAATTTCAGTTAAAGAAACAAAAAATGTAGATCAAGCTCAACTAAAAGAACTAGGCGCGCTAGGTGTTGTGATTATTGGCAACGTTATTCAAGCATTATTAGGTACCAAGTCCGACGATTATAGAAAGGATATGCAAAATTGGATAGATGCCAATCCAAAAATAGGGATTGCTGGTGATTTAGTTGCAGCATTTGGTGGTAAAGACAATATCCTAGCAATAGATGCGTGCTTAACGCGTCTAAGAGTTTCGGTAAAAAAAACAGAAGATGTCGATCAAGTAAAATTAAAAGAACTTGGTGCGAATGGCGTGGTAGTTCAGAGTGTAAATAAAAAAATTCAAGCCATTTTTGGTAGAGAATCAGATGATCTTAAAGAAGCAATGCAAGCTTGGATTAAGCAATGATTATTGAGTTAAACTGAGATAACTGCAGCCCTCCAAAAAAAATAAAGACTAGCAATTATTCTGTTAGTCTTTATATATTGATTCTGTAACTGCCCGAAACAACCTTCAATCGTTTATCTATTTATTGCCCTGGAACATAACATCTTAACTGCATTATTTTGTTTGGCTCTTGATGGCTATTCAGTAAGTAACTTTTTAATTTGCTTAAGTAACGTATTAATTTGTTGCTCATTAGCCTGCGGTGGCCGATAAGCTTGAGTGCTTTTTCGCTCAATTAACTCGGTCACAATAGATTCATGCTGGTATGCTTTTGTTGCTTTATCTGCCACGCTAAAGGCAAGGGAAACAGCGCGTTCACCAATGGTTAAAAAGTCCTGCTTGATAGTGGTCAGTGGTGGCGTGAAATAAGCGCTATCTGCAGTATCATCAAAACCAATAACCGAGACTTGCTGCGGGACGGTTAAATTAAATTCGTTTAATGCCCTTAATACACCCAGTGCCATTTGATCACTAGCAACCAATACGCCATCAATATCGCGACCATCGCTAAGCGCTTGACGTGTGCACATATAACCACTGCCCGCTTGCCAGTCTCCTTCACATTGATGAATGATTTTGCTATCCCCATCCTCTTTTAAAACATCTAACCAGCCCTGCAGTCGAAGTTCCGAGGCACTGGAACCATGGGGACCTGTAATGACTAATAAGCGTTTTCTGCACAGCGATAACATCAATTTAGCTGCTGCTTTTGCTCCATTATAGTTAGCGCCAGATACAGCGTTAACCCGGCTGTCTGGTGGCACATCAATAAATACAAATTGAATGTGTAAATACTGCGCAACCAATAATTCTGCTTCTTCCTTGCTCAGTGGAATATTCATAATTATAAATTCCACGCGTTGCGCTTTAAGATCGTCTACTGCTGCCGTTATTTTGTCAAAAGAATGCTCAGCAACAACAGATAATGAGGTGCCGTAACCCAGCTTTTTCGCCTGTTTACGAATACCGTCATTAATCAGCGAGGCCCCCTGAAGCAGGATACCAATGGTCACGAGACCAATTGTTTTTGACTTTGCTCTCCCTAATAGCTGCGCTCCTTTATTAGGAATGTATCCCAGTTGTTTAATGGCGGCATTAACTTTCTCTCTGGTCTCTGGTGCGACGCTCAGTGAGCCATTGGTAACACGAGAAACGGTTTGAGTCGATACGTTGGCTAGCTTAGCTACGTCCTTAAATGTCACATTCATTTTCTTTCTTCAACCATCTTAAAATCAATGGTGAAATTATAACATTGCCACCTGCTCAATACTATTAGATAACTTCGCACAATAGCGCTATCACACACTCTAAAGCGTCACGCGATGGTATTACTCTCTGCTCATTTTAACTTCTGCATTGTTCCCTATTCTAGCGATCTTTATAATAAATAGTCTTTACTTGGCTCTTTCAATCACGCAAAAAAAACGGTTAATGGACTGTATTAAAATTCAAGAAATAACAATCTGACAGGAGGTGTTTATTTGATAATACCTTTTTTGATTAATTGATAAGCATAAAAGACATAAGCAAAATAAAGTACAAAGCTGATGGCTATCGAATAATAAGATAAAGGCTCCGCTTCGACTAATGCTCTCCAAGTAGGTGAAAACAAGTTATGAGTCAGTGCTGCAGCCATTAAGGGGATATAACCAAGGTATAGTTTTAATGCGATCGCCTTTAGTCTAAAGAGTTGCAGCGCACAGAGATAGAAGTAGATAGGATTAAAAACATTAAAAACATGATCCAGTACGCCAAGGGTTTTATGATACTCCCCAACCAGACCTTCACTAACAATATCGCCAGAAACCATAAAATAGTAACTGAACAAACTAGATAAGCTAACGGTTGCAAAAATAAATATTACCCATACCAGTATGGGCCTCCTAATTGTCTTTTCTGTATTTACTTTTTGTTGCTGCTGCTTTTTCTTTGGTGCTTTTGCGCTGGTGGCCATATTCTTTCCTTTTAATGACAATGAAAGTTTAACAATATTATTTACTCGACTCCGGCCGTATCATTTCGCTGCCTTTGTGGGTCTAAAAGCAATCTTAAAATAGACGAACAGCCCATTTTTAACGATTAACCTGAGTAAGGTGCATAGACATGTAATAGAAATAGTCCGGTACTCAGTATTGATTCTTGGTCTAAACGTTTACGCTGGCTTAAATTTACATAACATGCCGATTTTTTAATAATTTCTCGTCAAAAAAACAAGTTAGCACTAAGCTATGATCTCTTTATTGGTGATTTTTATAAACACTTAAACCTATCAACATAAGCACAAAATATAAACTTATTTAGTGGCTATATCTGAACATATACAAACCGGAAGCCTTTTTTGCTTCCATCTGACTAGACACCTTAACGGCATACATCCGAAAAACATGTTTCCGCAAACAAAACGGTGACCTAGCACACATAAAATAAACTTTAACTTGATCTGAATCGCACTTTTTGTGCCGATTGATTGTGCGATAAAAGCAGCATGTGCCAATATAATTGCATATGTTTACGCAAACACCGATAATTCATAGGATATCAAATGACAAATATTATTCATCTTACCAGCAAAAACTGTAGCTTGATCATCAAGGTTGAGCGTACCCCTGAAATTCTTCATTGGGGGCCGAAAATAAATCAGATCGATCCCGATATACTGCTTTCTACCGAGCGTCCGATTTCTCAGGCGCGTCTTGATGTGGATGTACCACTCTCTTTATGCCCTGAATTAGGTAGCGGTCACTTTAACGCGCCAGGTCTGGAAGGTCATCGTGATAGTTATGATTGGGCCCCTGTTTTTGAAATTTTTGATCACGAGCTCTCCGCGCAATCTGTTCTCTTTAAGCTACAAGATACAGTTGCTAAATTGCAGCTAGAGATTGAGATAAAACTTGATTTTGCAAGTGATGTTATCCAAAAACGCATTAAAGTTATTAACATGGGTGACACTAAATATTCTTTAACTAAACTTTCTTGCACATTACCTGTCCCTAACCATGCCAATGAGCTGATGTCTTTCTACGGTCGCTGGAGTCGTGAATTCCAAACTCACCGTCAAAGTTTCGCCCATGGTGGCTTTATGCAGGAAAATCGTCGTGGACGTACTTCGCATGAAAACTTCCCGGGTCTATTTGTCGGTACGGATCATTTTAATGAGCAAAATGGTCACGTGTGGGGCTTTCATTTAGGTTGGAGTGGTAACCACCAACTACGCGCAGATGTAAAAAGTGACGGCCGTCGTTTTGTACAAGCGGGTGAATTATTACTTGCGGGTGAAGTGACTTTAGCTGAA
>NZ_JBLIEK010000059.1:0-22633 GCF_047632995.1 Psychromonas sp. | reverse complement strand
CAACTTGGTTTCCCCCTAAGCTTTTGCTTTTGAATGGTATAAGCCCCCTTTATGGGGGCGTAGGTCGTCAATGTTTGTCGTGTGGTTTTGATGTCGAGATCGTTTTCGATACGCGCCACTAAGAATGCCCATGTAAGTTTGCTTTTCCAAGTCATGATAAAGGTTTCGATTTTCAGTACTTGCTCTTGCGTTAAAGATGGTAGTGCCATGATACACCCTTAAAATGTTGAGAATAAATCAGTCAGAAGGTAATTCGTATTGTCTTTGGTACTTTTGCCTTTCTTCGGCTCAAGCGCTTTTGCTAACGCTTTATCTGAGTCAGGAAGAATGAGTTTTTGAGTGGTAACCAGTTGCTTTGCAACATCTGTAATGCGAAATTGATTCATGTGCGATAGAAGGCGAATAACAGCTCCCTTTTTGATCTCTTTATTCTCCATTAACTGCACTAACTTACTGAGCATTTCGGTATTACGGTGGTGTACCAAAAACCAATTTTGATTTCCTTCACTTGTGCAGAAAGTAGGGCGTTTCTGGATATCTTCAAGGCGACACTTTTGAAACTGTAAATCTTTTTTTAATAATGACAATGATTCTTCATCATGCGCCACATGACATGATGAAGGACAAAGCGTACATTGTGTCATGAAGTTATTTAACCATGTGCAAGGTGTTTGTTCCAATTTTTGACTACAAAAACCAACACTGGTTAATGTGGTTGCTGACTGAGATAACTTATCATATTCGAGTTGACTGATTACCTTGAGGGATAATTCCTGTCCTGCCTCATTAAAAAATATATCTGCAATTTCAGATGCTTTTTCGGCATGAGTTCGGTAGACATAGTGCAAAATTTGTTCTGGTGATTTTCGTCCTGACCATAAGTTAATAATAGCGTGAGGAATGCCTTCGCGCTCGGCAACATCATTGCACCAATGACGAAATTGATGTGGATTAATATGGAATTCGTTTGAAAATCCATGTCGATAAAAAATACTGTATTGATCTCTTCCTGATGGGTGTAGTTGACGTCTCAAAGAATCGCCTAAGGAAGATAGAGGCATCAGTGCAAAAGGAGAACTTCCTGCGAGATAACTTGTTCCTAACTGACTTCCCGTAAAGGCGAAGAGGGCATGTTTGAATAGACATTTCCCATTTTTGGTCTTGTTATACCCAACAGGAAAACCTTTTATATTATTTTTAATGTGCTGAATCCATCGCTCTTGAAACTGCGACAATGTTACGATATGGCCCCCAAAAATTGAGTTTAAAAGTTTTCCCGTTATGGTAGTCCCTATAAGGTACTTGGCATAATGGCAACCTTGAATCAAGACGAGTTCATCCTTAGATTGTATATCTACAATGCGCTTTATGAATATCTTTGTACCCCCTTTATTTGATTTCTCTGTTATCACGGAACCTGCAGTTTTTTGCGTGACTCGCATCATGCCATCGCCCTTCTCGTAATAGCCGAGTAGGTAGCCTAAATGGATTAGATTGGTTGGTTTATGAAAATTGGGATTCAACGCTTCGAGGTTTTTACTGGGCGGGTAGAAATCTCCTAATACGGTTTTTAATGGTAATGACGGATCTTCATAAAATCGTGCCAAGACCCGTGCAGGCTGACAAGCTTCTGATATGTATTCAAGGCAGCGCTCTACGGGGCCAGCCATTATCGATAAAATATGGTTATGGTAATTTTGGTATCCTTTCGAACCTTGCCAAGCAAGGTAATGCACTTTTTCTTTTTTACCATTGATGTTCTGGGTTATGTTTTTTAGCTTTTGCTTTACCAATACGGTTTGTTCCGCAGCTATACGGTTAGGTGAAGACATTCCTAGAGCTACCATCGTACAAACAAAGGCATCTCGCTGTGATGCTAATGGGTGTAGATCCCAATCATGTCTATCAGGCGATATGACATCATGAAAGATGGATCCGAGAGCTAATAAAATTTTGGATTCAGGTCTTTTATTTTTTTTATGCTCAATGATGTCTTCACCAGCTAGGTTTTTATGTATATACGAATTATTAAACATTAGATTATTTGGTATAAAGTATTTTTCTTTCAGCCAGTTAAAAAACAGAATTAATTGCCTAATATTAGATGGCGGCATCTTACATACTGCATTATCGATTTGTGAATCTGTTGCATTCGCAGGATTGCAATTTAATAAAGAAAGAAACTGACGAGCTACACTATGTTTATGTCCTTTGTCGAGCAGAGTGTTTTTGTTAGCGGTGAGATAAATTGCATAAGCAATTAACAGGTGACGCAGTTTCTTTGGTAGTTTTTGAGAATCATCAAACTCCTTAAATCGAAGACGTGTCTTTATAGAGGTATAGACAAAGTAATAGTTTATGCTTTTAGTTGAGTGAAACGAAAACTTCAATGCAGCATCATCCCACGTTGCCATGTCACCTTTGGGGTTTGTAAATCCCGCTAAAGGCTGTTTCATGAGGGTATTAATATAGCTGAACTGGTTGTCGATATAAGGATTAATCTCAGTCATTTTCAACCCCTCTTTTAGTCAGTTTACGTTCATTACAAATGTTGATTGTACCTTGAATGTACATGATGATTATTTTGAGTTTTTTAACCGTAGTTTTATTACCTTCAATTTTATTTACTTTGTATTTGTGAAGTGCTTTATCTAAGTATTCTTGGTGATTTCCGTCTTCATTTGCCACGAAATTATCACAAGGATAGCACCCCATTGGCGCTCCGAGTTTTGAGGCACAGCTTGAACAATTAGCTGGATTTTCCTGAATACCGATTTCTTCATCAAACTCATTTCGTATGACAAAGCCATCTTGCTTTAACAGGTCACTCACGGAAGTTTTAGCAAATCGACTTAAAATACTGTTTTGAATAAATGCCTGATCAATGTCCACTCGCGATTCAAAATCAAGGTCAATGTAAGGTTTTACGGATCCTTCGACAACGCCTGTTATAGCGGCTAAATATGAGGAGGTAAGCCCCATTTTTGCTCCGGATGTTAATATTGTATGGCGTATACGGTTATTGGATAGAGTAAGCTTGTCGTTATTACGATCACTTTTAATATTAAGCTTTTCCATAAATCGTTTGATATTAGTTCTTATATATAGACTCTTCTTATGAAAGGAATTAGACATAATGCCTAATGCCTTAAATAAATTGGCTTTGTTTGAAAATGAAGTAGTGAAGAGACTTGAATCGGCAAATAGTGGACAACGAAGCATAATTTGATGACGCTCATCATCGGTTAATATGATAGTTTGTTTTTTAAGTGATTCTATCAATGTGTTTTCGTATCGCTGGCGATAACGAAGTATCAATATAGATAAATCAGGTTCTAATCGTTTCGAAGTAGACTCTACACTACCACGGAATTGCCCATCCTTACCCTTGAATATTCTAATGTGCCAACACTCCACATCACTAAATAGCGGTTCGGATTCTGGTACAGATTCTTTCGGTGATTGGCGATGTTCGGAGAAATGCTGACCGACAGGTAAAATATCTGCCCACTTTAGTTCACTTAATTGAACTGGGCGTCTAACAAGGGCAATGATCAATTGAGCTGCAATAAAGGATGCTTGTTGATCTAGTGTATTAAAGCCCATAGTTTTTGTATGCACAGCATCACTAGCAAGACGAAGTTGTTCCATAATAGATTGATATTCAACTTCGCTATAACACCCTTTTTGGGGATCTAGAATGAGGTTCCCAGACCATTTAGTAGGTGAATAGTTTTCTGAAATATAATTGGTAATCTCTTGAAACTGGTACATTCTATTTTTTACAGCAAAAGAAAATGTTGATGCTAGTACATTTTTATAGCTGTCAAGTATCGATAACCACTTTAATTGGAATGCTACAGGGGAAAGGTTATTGCCAAGAAATTTTAATGAGTTACAGCGTATTCTGACTGAGTTGTATGAAAGCTGATGGGCGGTTTCTGCCAATAGTACACGCAAATTAGTTAAAGTTTGATCGTCATAACCAATATCAAGCATCCACTTAAGATAGAGGTAGTCTTTTGTATCTAACTGCCATGTATCATCAAAAACATCAAAAACATAAGCGTCATTTCTCGCACGATACCGCCTTTGTCCATCGAAATTCAACTTTAACTGCTCAAGTCTTTTTTTATTATTAACTCCCATTATTTTTTCCTTGAATAGGTACAGACTCTTTCTGACGTGCCACAGATAATTCATGAATCTTCATTGTGTACTTAAATTCGTTATAAATTCTCGACATTGTGCTGCTTTCTGACCACCCCATTGCATACTTACGAATATCTTCAATTTTTTCTTGACTGTATCCTGCTTCGGTTGCTTTTGTATCAAATAACTCGTTCCATTTGTGGCGGAATAGGTGAGGGTGAAGATCAAAATCAAGTGCATCACCTAGGACTTTGACTGCTTTATAGATGCCATCGGTTGTAATAGGTAATCCTGAACTTTCTCCTTTTTCGCTGATAAAAATAAAATCATGGCTTGATGCAAGGGTGAATTTGCTACTTGTACGTTGAGTCTTTATGTACAGATTCAGCAACTTTAATGTGTCGTGTGAAATTGATGATGCATGGGGTTTGGTTTTTTGAGCAGCTTTTATTTTTCGAGGGTCAGTCGGATCATTTGGTGTTCTAGTGATCATCAATCTTGGATTATCCCAATCTTGCTTAATATCACTAATTTTTAGCTTTGCCAATGCACCGACACGAATACCCGTTTCAATGAAAATCGTCATTATTAGCTGATTTCTGAATCGGCTGGATTTGTATGGGTTTTTATTACAGGAAGGTTTAATAATTCCCAATAACTTAAAGAAAAGATCATCTGGAATCGCTTTTTCAAACGGATCTCTACATTCTGTATTCTGTATTTTTAATAAGCTGAGATCAGTTTTGACCCAGCGCTCAAAATCACTAAAGGCAAGCCTGACATCAACAGGAACTTTATGAGCAGAGTGTATACTCTGGTAGAGGTATTCGATATACCTTAAGAATTGTATCAGGCGCAGTTTAATTGTTGCCGAAGATGTTTTGCTTACAGTGTTTTGGGTGGAATGTACTAGATTATCGAGTTGTTTATTTGAAAACCGCTCAAAGCTCACGATGCTGTCATCATTATCAATAGTTGCGTCAACTTTGAATGTACAATGGCGTTTAAATTTATCGTACTCGACTGCTGTTAAAAACTCACCTAACTCTACTCGTTTTACAAGATCAATGGACTCATAAATAAAATATCGATGAATAAACAGAAAAATTTTTCCGTAAGTAAGCCGAGTGTTAAATGCGTTATTTGAAAATGATGTTTTCATGTGCGAGCTGAGAAAAAAACAGGCTGGCAGATAGTTTTCATCAACGATGCAGACATCACTCTCGTCATTTAAATTTTTGTGGATTATGAGTGAAAGATTCATTACAAAAAACACCTGTGGTTAATGATTTTTATACCATAATAATAGTGGCTAATATTGTAAATAATTTACTTTTTAAGCTGTAGATCTATAGGCTTTATTTGAATAATAATACCTAACATAAATTATAGTATAGATAATTTGCAGCAGTAGAGATGCGTGATAATCCAGAGTATCAGCATATTCCCTTGGCGATAGGGGGAAAAAGCGATCACCGCGCTGTACTTTCAACCTGTAATTATCTGGCCCGTGAATTTGGCGTACGTTCTGCTATGCCGAGTTTTAAAGCAAAACAGTTATGCCCTGATTTGCTTATTATTCCTGGGCGTATGCAAATTTATCTGCAGGTATCTAAAAAAATAAAAGAGATTTTTTTCCGTTATACAGATTTGGTTGAGCCACTTTCACTTGATGAAGCTTTTTTAGATGTTTCCGGCTGTACGCTGTTTAATGGCTCTGCCACCTATATTGCGCAAGATATTCGCCGTACTATTTTTACCGAGTTAAATTTAACCGCCTCGGCGGGCGTAGCGCCCTGTAAATTTTTAGCAAAAATAGCTTCCGATGAAAACAAGCCTAATGGTCAGTGCGTTATTACCCCTGCTCAGGTTGACCCATTTATCAAAACCTTAGCCTTAAAAAAAATACCGGGTGTGGGCAAAGTCGCGCAGCAAAAATTAGCATTACACGGACTCTTTACCTGCCTCGACGTGCAGCAATATCCAGCGGAAAAACTGCTCTTGGAGTTTGGCAAACTGGGGGCTTCATTAATTAGTTATAGTCAGGGGATAGATAACCGGGTGGTTGAACCAAACCGAGAGAGAAAATCATTGGCCGTTGAGCATACCTTTGCAAAAGATCTTATCAGCGAGGTGCACTGCCTTGAAAAAATAGCACTCTGTTATGATGAACTCAAAAGGCGTTGGCAGAAAGTGAGTAGCGACAAGGTGATAATTAAAGTGGGGGTTAAAGTTAAGTTTGCTGATTTTACGATCAAAAGTGCGGAACGAAAATCGGCGGAATTATCTCTACCTATGTTTAATATATTGCTGCATCATCTGTTAGTGAGCAATTATGATAAACCCATTCGTTTGCTGGGGATCTCTGTTGGTTTAGCGCAGCGCAGTGGCGATAATCAACAGGCGGTGCAGCTCAGCTTTATTGACAATGGTTTCAGTTAACAAGTGCAATTCAATGAAAAGGGAACAAGATGAATAAAGTGGTATTAATTACAGGTGCAAGCGCGGGATTGGGGGAGGAGTTTGCTTTTCAACTTGCAGAGCAAGGTTTCTCTTTACTGTTAGTTGCACGCCGGGCATCGCGTCTGCAAAATATTCAACGACAACTGCAGCTGCAATATCCTGAACTTGTTATTCATTATTTATGTGCGGACCTAACCGATAATCAAGCACCTCAGAAAATAGTCGATTATCTGCACGCACAATCGCTGCAGCTGGTCGGGTTGATTAACAATGCAGGATTTGGCCAACGAGGGCTTTTTTCGGAAATTTCGCTACAGACCCATTTAGATATGTTACAGGTTAATATTTGCAGTCTGCTTGCGCTCACCTATCTGGTGATCCCCACATTTACACAACAGCAAAGTTTTATTGTCAATGTTGCGTCAACTGCCGCTTTCCAAGCCGGGCCTAATCTGGCGGTTTATTATGCCAGTAAAGCATTTGTTTTATCATTCAGCGAAGCGTTACATGAAGAGTTAAAAGAGAGGAATATTCAAGTCAGTGCACTTTGCCCGGGGGCCACCGACACTGAGTTTGCAGAGGTTGCTGAACTATCGGATTCTGTTCTCTTTACATTGCGGGTGATGGGAAAACAGGTGGTAGTGCGTTATTCATTGGCTCACTTAAATAAAGCCGTTGTGATCCCGGGTATTGTTAATAAATTTGGCGCCCTGATGGCACAGCTTATACCGCGCGCTATAGCGCGCAAACTGGCTTATCGTATGCAAAAATAAAAATGACTTTTCTATTGCTGCATGCAATATTAAAAAGCAATATTTTTGATGCCGTCATAAATAAACTGAATCGCTAAAGCCGCCAGAATAACACCTAAGAAACGTTTTAAAATTTCATCGCCTGTTTTGCCGATAATATTCTTCAGGTACTTAGACGCCAGCATTGAGATCAAGGTTAAAAGTAAAATGCTGATAATAGCAGCTGAAACAGAAATGGCGGCCGCCGTATCGGTCGTATGTGAAAATAACAGAATTGATAACGTTAATGTACCCGGCCCGGCAAGCAGAGGAACCGACATTGGAAATACCGAAATATCAGTGTCGTTGCCAGATGCCGTGAATTTCATCTCTTTAGTTATCATATGGAATGCAGTATAGAAGAGCAGTAAGCCCCCTGAAATTCGCAGCGAGTTAATATTAATGCCCAGATGCGAAAATAGCACCTCACCATAATTACCAAATAAAATTAGCGTGGCACCACTAATTATGACCGCTTTTATGGCCATTATGGTGCGGTGTTTTTTTTCACTATTTTTGGTTAATGAGTTAAAAATCAGGGCTGCACCAATCGGATCTATCATAACAAATAGTGCTGTTAGCGCATGCAGGTAGATCGCGATATCCATGGTGTTTCCTTATTAAGTTTGCTTAAAAAATAAGATGCGCAATACCGGCTATAACAGGCAAAGTGACTAATGTGCGTAAAATAAAGATAATAAACAGTTCGCCAATATTGACCGGAATTTTACTGCCCAGTAGTAATGCACCCACTTCACTCATGTAAATCAGTTGGGTGACAGACATGGCGGCAATAACAAAGCGCGTCATCTCTGATTCAATAGAGGTCGCTAAAATAGACGGGATAAACATATCGGCAAAGCCGACCACAATGGTTTTTGATGCTGCAGTCGCTTCGGGAATGTGCAACCACTCTAGTAGTGGGATAAAGGGATAACCTAAATATTCAAATATAGGAGTGTATTCTGCAATAATAAGTGCCACTGTACCTATCGCCATAACAACCGGAATAACACCAAGGAGCATATCAATCACATTTTTTACGCCGTCTTTAAAGGTCTCTTTAAAACCGGATGCGTTTGCTGCTTTGACTAGCGCTTGATTTAATCCCCAAGAAAAAACATTATGGCCTGCAGGTGTTAGTTCATCTGCTGTTTTCCGGTCGCTATGATCTATATATTTGTCTTTTTTCCAAGACAGAGGAGGCAATTTGGGTACGATAAAAGCCGCGACAACGCCGGCCGTGCACACCGCAAGATAAAAAGGTAAAAACAGATGTTCTAACTGAACTTGTGAGATCACAACTAAAGAGAAGGTGATTGAAACTGCAGAGAAAGTTGTACCGATAACCGCGGCTTCACGTTGTGTATAAAAACGTGCTTCATATTGTTTGCTGGTCATTAAAATGCCGACACTGCCATCACCCAGCCAAGATGCAAGACAATCAATGGCGCTGCGCCCGGGTAGATTAAAAACAGGACGCATCACTTTAGTGAGTAAGGTACCGAACAGTTCAAGAAGACCAAAGTTTAGCAGCAGGGGAAGTAACATCCCGGCAAAAACAAAAACGCAAAAGAGGACTGGTAATAGGTCGTTTAAAACTAATGCGCCCGTATTTGCGGAGTTAATCGCTGCAGGCCCTAAACCGAAAAAGGTCAGTAAAATAAAAACAGCACCGACAAGGCGAATCAAAAGCCAGATCGGCGTGATATCAAATAAGGTTTTTAAAAAATCATTGTTTTGGATTGATGGTATTTTCACTAGCTTATTTATAAGGGTCAGCAGGGCGGTAAATACGACGATAACGGTGACTATTGCAGTTAAAGAGTCTGCCAATAAATTTTGTAGACCTTTTGCAACAATTGCTATCGGAATGGTGATCGCACCTTGATAACTCACAGGCGCCATAAACAGTAAAAGGCCCATCAAAGAGGGTACAATAAAAGTCAGTATTGTTGCGAGGTTATGTGATTTTATGGTTGGCACTTCTGCCGGTAGTTCTGTCAATATTTTAGTGGTCACTTTTTACACCTTGAAAACGTGTGTTATAAAATAGAATGTTTAAGAAGAGATACGCTAACGCCCCCTAAACGAAAGGCGCAAGGGTACTTGCTTTGATACCTTATGTAAATCTACGAAAGGGTGAAATGTTGGCGCTAGATCAATGATTCTTGTAGAATTAATATCAAAGCGATTTTTTCCACGCTATGCTGGTATAAACCATTAAGAGCCACAGACAGACTAAATGAGTGAGATAATTATTATGGATAAAGATTTGATTATTGAATCGGCAGCTAAGTTAAAAAAAGCGGTGCCTTTAATGATGAAATACAAGGTGGCGACAACGCCCTTAAATTACTCATTGTGGTATAGCTATGTCTCTAACGACATTCCAGAGTTGAATGAAAAATTAGATGATTTAATTGCTAATCATGATGTCTGCCCGCCGATTCAGGCCGAGTCTTTATATCGAGAATTTGTCGCCGACAAAACAGAGTCCAGCACTTGGGAATTAAGACAAAGTATTGAAAAAATGCTGATAGAGCTGGATCAGACATTGATTGATACTGATAGTGATACCGATAAATTTCAGGCCTCCGTTGATAAAACATTTGTCGATATTCACCGTGCTGAAGATGCAGGGTATTCGATCGATGAGGTGATAGGATTACTTAAAAAGCTGGAAAGTGATTCCAAGAACATGCAGCGTTCAACGCAGTTTTTCAGTAACAGTCTGGCTATAGCTAAAACTGAAATTGGTTCATTAAAGGAACAGCTTAAAAAAAGTCAAAAACAAGCTCTCTACGATTCGTTAACCGGGCTATTAAATCGGGCTGCTTTTGACACTGAGGTGTCATTATATTTAAGTAAAGATAATCAAGGCTTATGTTTGATTATGGCGGATATTGACCATTTCAAAGATTTCAATGATCAGTGGGGCCATCTGTTGGGGGATCAGGTCTTAAAGGCGGTAGGGCGGAAATTAAATGATAGTATGCGCAATGGTGCGACAGTATACCGTTTCGGTGGTGAGGAGTTTGTCATTTTATTGCCGAAGAGCAACTTAAGAATTGCGCGGCATTTTGCAGAAACACTGCGCAAGACCATTGAAAAATTGACATTAAAAGATAAACGCACAGCGCAAATGATTAAAAATATTACCGCTTCTTTCGGGGTTTCTGAATTTGCTAAGGGCGATTCATTAAGCGGATTAATTGCGCGAGCGGATGAACATTTATATCAAGCAAAACGGTTAGGCAGAAATCGTGTATTACCGTTTTAATTATTAAATATTACTGGGCGGGTGAAATTGAAAAATATTGTTGTTGATGGGAGGTCAATTTATCCCTCTAAAGTGGTTTGTATTGGCCGTAACTATGTTGACCATATTAAAGAATTAAATAATGAGATGCCGGAGCAGATGGTCATTTTTGTTAAACCAAATTCGGCCCTCTGCAATGAGATTGAGAGTGCTAAAGATGCCGAACTACATTATGAAGGGGAGATCTCTTTTGTTATTAGTGCAGGGAAAATTAGCGCGGTGGGGTTTGGATTAGATCTGACCAAACGGGAACTGCAATCAACATTAAAAAAAGCAGGTTTGCCTTGGGAGCGCGCCAAGGGATTTGATAACTCGGCTGTCTTTAGTGATTTTGTTAGCTTTGACGGTAGGCTTGAAGATCTCTCTTTGCAGCTCTTTATCAATAATAGTTTAATTCAGGAAGCAAATTTCGATTTAATGATCTATAAACCACAGCAAATTCTTGCTGAGGTCAGCTCATTTATGAGTATTGCAGATGGTGACATTGTGATGACGGGGACACCAAAAGGTGTCGGCCCGCTATTCCGTGATGATCAATTTACCGGAAGAATCTATGATGGCGAGCAATTGATTATTGAAAAACAATGGCGAGTTCTGTAATTACAATGACTCTTATGCAAATATCAAAAAAATAACTTATTTATCCATGGTGCTCAACGAGACTTAATTTATTCCTCTTATTTCTCGTTTCCCCACCCTTTTAGCGCAGTTCATTTCGCCTCGGCACTAGCCTTATCTCTCTGATTTGCGTAAAGTTACACTCTATATTTTTTAATCACTCGCTTTAGGTAGAGATATAACCAATGCAGCACCTTGATGAAATCGTTGCTAATGCGCAACAACAGATAGAAAATGCCGTCGATGGCAACGAGCTAGAGCAGATTCGTCTGCACTATTTAGGTAAAAAAGGTCTGATGACTGAGCAGATGAAAGGGTTAGCTAAACTGCCTCCGGCTGAAAAACCGGCTGCTGGTCAGATGATTAATGTAGCCAAGCAAGCGATTCAAGCGGTACTCGTCGCACGTAAACAAGCCATGGAAAATGAAGCATTAAATGCCAAACTCTCTGGTGAAACGATTGATGTCACACTACCTGGTCGTGGCGCTCAATTAGGGGGTATTCATCCTGTTACCCGCACTATTGATCGTATTACTGAATTTTTTGGTGAGTTGGGCTTTGAAGTTAAAAAGGGACCTGAAGTTGAAGATAGCTACCATAACTTTGACGCATTAAACATTCCTGCGCATCATCCTGCGCGTGCTGAACACGACACCTTCTATTTCAATCCGGAACTTGTATTACGCACACAGACCTCTGGTGTACAGATCCGTACCATGGAAAACAGCAAGCCGCCGGTACGTATTATCTCCCCTGGACGAGTTTACCGTAACGATTATGACCAAACTCATACACCTATGTTCCATCAGGTAGAAGGTTTGATGATTGCTGAAAAAGTAAGCTTTACACAGCTTAAAGGCATTTTGCACGATTTCTTACATAACTTCTTTGAACAAGATCTTGAGGTTCGTTTCCGCCCCTCTTACTTCCCGTTTACAGAGCCTTCTGCGGAAGTTGATGTGCTGGGTGAAAATGGCTGGTTGGAAGTACTTGGCTGCGGCATGGTCCATCCAACTGTTTTACGTTCAATGGGAATCGATCCTGATAAATATTCAGGTTTTGCATTCGGTATGGGTGTTGAACGTTTGGCTATGTTGCGTTATGGCGTAAATGATTTACGTTCTTTCTTTGAAAACGATCTTCGTTTCCTCAAGCAATTTAAGTAAGGGTTAGAATAATGAAATTTAGTGAAGCTTGGTTACGTGAGTGGGTTAACCCTGAAATTACACGCGAACAATTAATGCAGCAAATTACCATGGCAGGTCTGGAAGTTGATGATGTTGAAGCGGTTGCCGGTGAATTTAGCAAAGTAGTTGTGGGCTCCGTGGTTGAATGCGGTCCACATCCCGATGCTGACAAATTACAAGTTACCAAAATCAATATCGGCTCAGAGCAATTGATTGATATTGTTTGTGGTGCTAAAAATTGTCGTTTAGGTATTAAAGTGGCAGTCGCTGTTGTGGGCGCCGTTTTACCGGGTGACTTTAAAATTAAAGAAGCAAAACTGCGTGGCCAACCTTCTTTGGGTATGCTTTGCAGTGAATCTGAATTGGGTCTGGCTGATAGTTCTGACGGCATTATTGAATTGCCTGCAGACGCACCAATTGGCACCTGTGTTCGTGAATATCTAGCCTTAGATGACGTCATTATTGATGTTGATTTGACCGCTAACCGCGCGGATTGTCTAGGCATTGCCGGTCTTGCTCGTGAAGTGGGCGTGTTAAACAGCATGGCGGTTACTGAGCCAACGTGGGAAAACGTTGCAGTAAGTATTGACCAGCAAGTTGACATTAATCTGCAAGCACCGAGTGCATGTCCGCGTTACTTGGGGCGTGTGATTCGTGGTATCAATCAAGATGCAGCAACACCTTTATGGATGGTTGAAAAACTACGTCGCTGTGGTGTACGCAGCGTTGATGCGGTTGTGGATATTACCCAATTCGTGTTACTTGAATTTGGCCATCCAATGCACGCTTTTGATTTAGATAAATTAGAAGGTGGCATTGAGGTACGTCTGGCAACTCAAGATGAAAAATTAACCCTATTGGACGGTAAAGAGGTTAAATTAAACGCAGACACCTTAGTGATTGCGGACAGCCGGAAAGCGCTTGCAATAGCGGGTATTTTCGGTGGTTTGGATTCGGGTGTTGCGCAAGGCACAACCAATATATTTTTAGAAAGCGCCTTTTTCGCTCCCCTTGCTATTGCCGGCCGCGCACGAGCATACGGTTTACATACTGATGCATCACACCGGTACGAGCGCGGCGTAGATCCGCTTTTACAGGTAAAAGCGATGGAGCGTGCAACGCAGCTGCTTGTTGATATTTGTGGCGGCTCTGTAGGTCCTATTACAGAAGCGCTAAGTGAAGAAAATCTACCTGTTCAAGCAACGATTAGCCTGCGCCGCAGTAAATTAGATGATTTAATCGGTATTTCAATTGCCGGCTCGCGTGTTGAAACTATTCTGACTCAACTGGGTTGCGATGTGTCGCTGACAGATCACGGCTGGACTGCCGTTGCGCCAAGCTACCGTTTTGATATGGAGATTGAGGAAGATCTTATCGAAGAGGTGGCGCGTGTTTATGGTTACAATAATATTCCCAATATAGCGCCTGAAGCCGCATTGACCATGCCGCTGCATAACGAAGCGCTACTTAAATTATCTAAAATTCGTGACGTATTAGTGAATCGTGAATACCATGAGGCAATCACCTACAGCTTTGTTGATCCGGACAAACAGCTTAAACTGCATCCGCAAGCTGATGCTTTAATTTTGCCGAATCCTATCTCTAAAGATATGTCTGCGATGCGCGTTAGTTTATGGACCGGCTTATTGGAAAGCGTGTCTAAAAACCAAAAACGTCAACAATCTCGCGTACGTTTATTTGAAACAGGTTTACGTTTTGTAAAAGATGAAAATGCTGAGAATGGTATTAAACAGCAAGAGATGTTGTCGGGTGTCATTATTGGTAGTCTGAATGATGGTCATTGGAATATTGAAACACGTAATGTGGACTTCTTTGATCTTAAAGCCGATCTAGAAGCGCTGTTAGATTTATGCGTGGATCCATCAAGTTTTGAGTTTAAAGCGCAAAAACATAGCTCATTACACCCAGGTCAGTCAGCGGGGATTTACCGTAATGGTGAAAACATAGGTTATATCGGAACCTTGCACCCAAGCTTAACTAAACCTTTTGCGTTAAACGGTACTGCGATAGTATTTGAACTCGAGTTAGATCAAATTATCACCCGCAACTTACCACAAGCCAGCAACATTTCTAAGTACCCAGCTAACCACCGTGACTTAGCTTTTGTTGTTGATGAACAGATAAATGCTGGTAACGTCTTAAAATTTATAGAAAAAATTGGCGGAACTGAATTAGTTGGCATAAACTTATTTGACGTATACCAAGGACCTGGCGTAGAGGAGGGTAAGAAAAGCTTAGCAATAGGTTTAATCTTACAAGATACGACGCGGACTTTGGAAGAACAAGAGATTGCTGATAAGGTAAACAAGATAGTAGAAGCAGTTTCTACGGAGTTTAATGCATCGTTGAGAGATTAATTTATGGCACTGACTAAAGCTGAAATATCAACCCATTTATCGGAAAAAATTGGTTTAAGCAAACGAGAAGCAAAAGAGTTTGTTGAGTCATTTTTTGAAGAGATTAAATTATCATTGGAAGAGGGAGAGGCCGTTAAAGTTTCTGGTTTCGGTGGCTTTGAATTAAAAGATAAAGGTGAACGTCCAGGTCGTAACCCCAAAACTGGTGAAGATATTCCTATTGCCGCCCGTCGGGTTGTGACATTTCGAGCAGGACAGAAACTGAAAGAGCTGGTAGAAGAAAATCTACCGGACACCGCAGATAAACTTTAGTTTTCTCATAAAAATAAAAAAAGTCGCATTTGCGGCTTTTTTTTTATTTTATAATATCCCTCTGATACCTCAAGATGCTTGATGGGATGCTATCTTGTTTAGCCGCAATCGCGTCCTTTTCAATGTTGAGTCAGCTGTTTCTGTTTTACAGCGTCCACCCGGGGAATTATGATGGTAGAATAGATCCGGCAATCTAATTAATCTGTTTCCTATAAGTTTGTCATGGAGTCTGCGCTCCAATATACAAACGAACTAGTTACCTCCAATATGAGTGAATATAATGTACTGTCCTTTTTGTAATGCGCAAGATACGAAAGTTATCGATTCTCGGTTAGTTGCAGAAGGCTATCAGGTACGTCGTCGTCGTTCTTGTAATGAGTGTAATGAGCGTTTTACCACCTTTGAAGTCGCAGAGCTTGTGATGCCTCATTTAATTAAATCCGATGGCCGTCGCGAGCCATTTAATGATGAAAAGTTGCTGGTGGGTATTGATCGCGCACTGGAAAAAAGACCGGTTAGTATTGAAGCGATAGAAAATGCGGTTAATAAACTTAAATCTACGCTGCGTGCAACGGGAGAGCGTGAAATATCATCAAAAATGGTCGGTGAATTGGTGATGGAATTACTGAAAAGCTTAGATAAAATCGCCTATATACGTTTTGCATCTGTATACCGCTCATTTGAAGATGTAAAAGAGTTTGGTGAAGAGATTGCCAAACTGGGAAAATAAGCCCATTTTTTGCCGATTTTAACTGTGGAATATAAATGAACACTGCTCAATTTTCAGATCTAGACAAGCATTATATGTCCCGCGCCATTGAATTGGCGGAAAAAGGACGCTTCACTACCTCACCTAATCCCAATGTGGGTTGTGTGATTGTAAATAGTGAGGGCATTGTTGGTGAAGGTTTTCATCAAAAAGCGGGATTAGCACATGCTGAAGTTAACGCGTTGGCGATGGCCAAAACGCAAGCAAGCAATGCAACTTGCTATGTTACTCTGGAGCCCTGCTCACATCACGGACGTACTCCTCCATGTGCGTTAGCCTTAACTAAAGCGGGTGTTAAACGGGTCGTGGTGGCGATGGTTGATCCTAATCCCCAAGTGGCGGGACGAGGGATCTGCATATTGCAGGAAGCCGGCATTCAGGTAGAAATTGGTTTGCTGGAAAATGAGGCGCGACATTTAAATCGAGGTTTTATTAAACGTATGCAAGTGAAGCAACCTCGTGTCACTGTCAAATTAGCATCCAGCTTAGATGGAAAAACCGCACTGAAAAATGGTAATAGCCAGTGGATAACCGGCAGCGAAGCGCGCATTGATGTGCAATATCAGCGCGCGATGCAAAGCGCTATCTTAACCGGCAGCGCGACTGTGCTTAGTGATGATCCCAGTTTAAATGTGCGTTATGGTGAACTGCAAAAATCTCCCTCGTTTGCAAATGAAATTGGCGTATCGGACGTTCGTCAACCGATTCGTATTGTTCTCGACTCACGCAATAAATTAACCCTTAATGAGAAGATCTTTACACTTGCAGGTAAAGTGATATTAGTTTCTCTTTCTGCGCGCAAAGATTTAAAAAGTAAACCGTTTATCGCGGATGTCGAGCAGATTGTCTGCAGTGATGATGGTTGTGGGCGAATTGATCTAAATCAGCTGCTAACTCGGTTAACTGACTATGAAATAAATGATCTTTGGATCGAAGCGGGTGCCACACTCTCAGGTGAGTTTTTTAAACAAAAGCTGGTGGATCAATTTATACTTTATCAGGCTACCAAATTAATGGGCGATCAGGGAAGAAACTTAGTAAACTTACCGGACTATTCAAAAATGGACGATGTTGTGCAATTAACGCTGCAGGAAGTGGCGATAATTGGCGACGATATTCGACTCATAAGTAAGCGAGATTAATATGTTTACAGGTATTATAGCTGCAGTAGGGCGAGTCACTGCAATCAAAGAAAACGAAAAAGATATGGCTATTCGCATTGACTCAGGCGAACTGGATTTAAATGATGTTAAATTAGGTGACAGCATTGCCATTAATGGGGTTTGCTTAACGGTGACCGGATTATATGCTGATGGCTTTGCTGCCGATGTCTCCTATGAAACGATAAAACGCAGTGGCTTTGCAAAAATCAAAACAGGTTTTGCTGTTAATTTAGAAAAAGCGATGCAGATGAAGGATAGGTTTGGCGGACATATTGTTAGCGGACATGTTGATGGAGTAGGGGAAATAACCTCTATCACAGCGCTGGGCAATGCCTTTGAATATTGGATTAAAGCGCCGGATGAATTAGCCAAGTATATCGCAGAAAAGGGGTCCATTACCGTTGATGGTATTAGTTTAACCACTAATGAAATAGACGGCGGCGCCTTTAAATTAACGATTATTCCGCATACAATCGCACAAACTAATATGGTCAATTACGCCGTTGGCACTCAGGTCAATTTAGAAGTAGATCTGATTTCGCGTTATTTAGAACGTTTGATGCTCGGTGAAAAAGCGGCGCAAAGTACAAAACAACAAAAAAGATCAACCATGGATCTGCTTGCCCGTAGCGGGTTCTTAGGTTAAGTCAGACAAGCAATAGGAATAAATATGAAATTAAATACTACAACTGAAATTATTGAAGATATCCGTCAAGGTAAAATGGTTATTTTAATGGACGATGAAGATCGTGAAAACGAAGGCGATCTGATTATGGCGGCGGAGATGGTTACACCCGAAGCGATTAACTTTATGGCCACTAACGGTCGCGGTCTAATCTGTTTAACACTGACAGATGCGCGTTGTGCACAGCTCAATTTACCTCTGATGGTTGATGATAATACCGCTGCCTTCTCGACAAACTTTACTGTTTCTATTGAAGCCGCGCTAGGCGTGACGACAGGTATTTCCGCAGCGGATCGTGCTGCGACTGTACTGGCGGCTATCGGTAAAGATGCAAAACCTGCCGACATAGTGATGCCCGGTCATATCTTCCCTCTAAAAGCGCAAGCGGGTGGCGTGCTGACACGCGCAGGACATACAGAAGCGGCTTGTGATTTGACACGTTTAGCCGGACGAGAGCCTGCTGGGGTGATTGTGGAAATTTTAAATGAAGATGGCAGTATGGCACGTCGTGCCGATCTGGAAATCTTTGCTAAAAAACACGGTCTTAAACTCGGTACAGTCGCGGATTTGATCGAGTACCGTAATAACAATGAAACAACCATTGAACGCGTCAGCAGCTGCAGATTGCCCACTGAATTTGGTGAGTTCGATTTGTTGGCATATCAAGATACAATTGATAAGCAGGTGCATTTTGCATTAGTGAATGGTGAAATTAAAGAAGGTGCTACGACCAACGTTCGGGTACATTTGCAAAATACTTTTACCGATAACTTCTTCTCTGACCGTTTGGGAGCACGTACTTGGCCGTTAAACGCGGCAATGCAACGCCTTGCTAAAGATGGCGGCGTATTAGTGATGCTCGGCCATCAGGAAAGTGCAGAATCTTTAATTGAACAAGTTAAACATATTGCCAAGCAAGATGCAGGTGAGCGCGGAGCAACTAAACCACAAGGCGCAAGCCGACGTGTCGGCATCGGTTCGCAAATTTTGCGTGATTTAGGTGTACAGAAAATGGCACTTTTAAGTTCTGAAAAGAAATATCATGCGTTAGGCGGATTTGGTTTGGAAGTGGTTGATTACATCCGCGAGTAATCAATATTAGGCATAAAATCAAAATGTGCTAGAATGCACAAAATTTTGCAACAAGGGTAGAAAATGAAAATAATTGAAGGTGGCTTAGCCGCTCCACAAGCAAAAATCGCAATCGTAATCTCTCGTTTTAACAGCTTTATTAATGAGCAGTTACTGGCTGGTGCAATTGATACCCTTAAACGTACTGGTCAGGTTGAAGACGATAACATCACTGTCGTTCGTGTACCCGGCGCTGTTGAACTTCCTGTTGCAACGAAACGTGTTGCCGCATCTAAAAAATACGATGCAATCATCGCATTAGGAACCGTTATTCGAGGTGGTACACCACACTTTGAGTTTGTTGCCAATGAATGTAACAAAGGTCTAGCACAAGTATCGATGGAATTTGATATACCCGTTGCGTTTGGCGTATTAACAACGGATTCAATCGATCAAGCAATCGAACGTGCGGGAACTAAAATGGGCAATAAAGGTAGTGAAGCTGCTTTAAGTGCTTTGGAAATGGTTAATGTAATGGCGGAATTAGGATAATGAAAATGAAACCTGCAGAGCGCCGTCGCGCTCGTCAATTTGCTGTACAAGCGGTTTATCAATGGCAAATCACTAAGCTCAATGTTGCTCATATTATTGATCAGTTTGCAGTTGATCAAGATTTATCAAAAACAGATGTTCCTTATTTTAAAGAGTTATTAACGGGTGTTGTGCATCATGTTGACGCGTTAGATGAGAAACTGTCGCCTTATCTTTCTCGTAAAATTAAAGATGTGGATATGGTTGATATTGCCGTACTGCGTATTGCAATGTTTGAACTGACCTATCGCACTGATGTACCGCATAAAGTGGTATTAAATGAAGCAATTGAGTTAGCTAAAGATTTTGCAACAGATGAATCATACAAGTTTGTAAATGGTGTTTTAGATAAAGCATTACGTAGCTTAAAACTACGTGAAGAAACTGTTAACGATTAATCACAACTTACACTTGAAATTTTAAAATCCAGTAGCCATATTTTTAGCTACTGGATTTTTTTTATCCCCTAGAAATAGGCCTGAAATTGAATAATTAACAGAGGAAATAATGAATAAAAGTTTTATGACAAATGTAGTCTCGGCGGCTATTTTGCTTGTTGGTTTGTTCTTGGGTGAAAGAGAATATGCGGCTGTTTTAACTCTGGTTGGTTTATTTGCACTTTCTGGTGCGTTAACTAACTGGTTAGCTGTGTTTATGCTGTTTGAAAAAGTACCATTTTTATATGGTTCGGGTGTTGTTCCTGCACATTTCGAAGAGTTTAAAAAAGGGATTCATTCATTGATGATGAAGCAGTTTTTTACCATTGAAAATGTCGACCGTTTTTTAAGCGCGGGCTCGCTTTCTCCGACTCACCTTAACCTTATCCCGGTGATTGATAAGGTTGATCTCAACCCAACTTATGACGGCCTAGTCAAAGTGATTATGGGATCTTCGTTTGGTGGTATGTTAGCTATGTTTGGCGGTGAGGAGGCATTGGCGCCACTGCGCGAACCATTTATCGAACATATGAAAAAATCAATTATTGAATTAACTGAAGATGAGACTTTTATCAATCTCTTAAAAGAAGAGGTTGAGCAGCCAGATATGATGCAAGATATTTTGGCAAAAATAGAACAGATTATTGAGCAGCGATTAAATGAATTAACCCCGTTATTAGTCAAACAAATCATTCAGGAGATGATTAAAAAACATCTCGGCTGGTTAGTTGTTTGGGGCGGCGTATTTGGTGGCGTGATCGGATTAATCAGTGCCTTAGTTATGGCGTAAAATAAACGGCATAGTGTGTAAAACGCTATGTCATTTTTTAACGAATAAAGCAGATCTCATTTTCAATCCCTGCAGTAAAAACTTAATTCAGAAACATCTCATTGTAAATATTAAGTAATATTCTCTACTAAACCCCTTTTATCCCCTGCATATCTATAGAAAAAATAACCTATTATATATTTACAATACATCAAAACAAAATAAACGTTGTTTATTTGTAGATTTAATGATATGAATCGTGTATGTTATCAGTTTGTTATTTGTGCACTGAAAGTTCCTTCACAAATGAAAAAACAGGTTTTTCCATATTGCTGTGTTAACTGGTTATTATACTGCACCTCCTGTTTATATTGGTTTCAATTCACTTTAACTTGTTAGTTTAAAAGGTATTTCCTTGTTTTTTTATTCTTCTAATAAAGAAAAATAATTGATCCTGTTGAAATAAGAAAAATAGCATCAAGCATGCGCATGGAGAATAGATTATGGACAACAAGATTAGCGTTGGCGAAAACAGCAATATCTTAGAAATTGATGCAGACAGTGATTTATTAATAACCGATAAAAACAGTGTTGAACCGCTCGAAGTTGCGATTCAAAAAGAGGCTCAAGCTAGTGATGTTGATCCGCAAGTATTGGCTGAAATAGAAGCAATTCAATCCGCTATTGAAGGACAAGATACGCCCATTGAAGATACAGAAACAGCCGCTGGTAACATTTCAGATGGAGGACGTTCATCGGCTGTTGAGTTTTCCCGTGATGCTTCTGAAACAATAGCTAGCTCAGAATTTGAAACACAGGGGCTCTCTCTTTCTACACCGTCCGTAGAAATTACCGATACAAATGTTCTTTTAGTGGAAGGTACCGTAAATGAAGGGCCGACTCTGAGCGTTGACAATGGCTCTATTGATGAAGACAGTGGCAGTATTACTGTCAACTATAATGCGGCCGATGTTGACGGCACAATTCAATCAACGATAGCCATGGTTCCTGCCGAGCAGGGTATTGTCAGCATTAATGAAACTGACAGCACGATCACTTTTACCCCTGCTGAAAACTTTCATGGTGATGCAACCATTACCTTAACCAGCACAGATAATGATGGTGCGATTGTCACTGCAACATCCACGATCAGTGTCGCGGATATTAATGATGGTCCAACACTCAATGTAGATAACGGCGCCTTGGACGAAGATAGCGGCAGCATTACCGTTCCCTACACAGCCGCAGATGTAGATGGCACTATCATATCAACAATTGCCACCGTACCAGCTGAGCAAGGCTTAGTCACCATCAATGAAACTGACGGCACGATCACTTTTACGCCAGTAGAAAACTTTTATGGTGATGCGACCATTACCTTAACCACCACAGATGATGATGGCGCGGTTGCCACTGCAACATCCACGATCAGTGTCGCGGATATTAATGATGGTCCAACACTCAATGTAGATAACGGCGCCTTGGACGAAGACAGTGGCAGCATTACCGTTCCCTACACCGCCGCAGACGTAGATGGCACTATCATATCAACAATTGCCACCGTGCCAGCTGAGCAAGGCTTAGTCACCATCAATGAAACCGACGGCACGATCACTTTTACGCCAGCCGAAAACTTTCATGGTGATGCGACCATTACCTTAACCACCACAGATGATGATGGCGCGGTTGCCACTGCAACATCCACGATCAGTGTCGCGGATATCAACGATGCCCCGACGGTTGATTCCGCGACGGGCTCAACACAAGTTGAAAATGTAGCGTTGGCAGGCGACACGGTAGCAACCTTTACCGCGAGCGATCTGGACGGTGATGATGTCACGTTCAGCATCAGCAGCGGCAACGACAATAACTACTTCGAAATCACCGATAACAGCAGCGGCGTAGTGACCTTAACGGCATTAGGT
>NZ_JBLIEK010000058.1:0-22815 GCF_047632995.1 Psychromonas sp. | reverse complement strand
TGCTAGAGAGTAGTTAGAGTCGTTTGCAACTATAACATTGGCGGCTTTTTACGAGGCCAACCGCCACCTCGGCATGCACCTTGGGTTTCAAGAATCTCGTCGAGTCCTAAATCATCCCCACAGTGGTAAGCGTCTTCTACCTGCTTACGTATTAATAGTAGCAAAAGAAAAGTGCTTTAGATAGTGTTATCTGCGTCACATTACATTTGCTATTAATTAAACTTTTACATCTATTTCTAGCGAACGCTGTGTTTCATCATACGTTCTTTGTCTACTTTCCATTCTCTATCTTTCACATCAGCGCGTTTGTCGCGGTCTTGCTTACCTTTTGCTAATGCAAAAGATATTTTTACCCACGCATGTTTCCAGTATAAAGAGATGGGAATAATAGAGTAACCTTGACGTTCAACTTTACCGACTAAGTTGTCGAGTTCTCGCCTGTTAAGCAGTAATTTGCGATAACGCATAGGGTCACATACAACATGCGAAGACGCTGCAATAAGGGGAGGGAAAGAGGCACCCAATAGCCATGCTTCTCCGTTTTTCAGGAAAATATAACTATCAGCGATATTCGCTTTGCCTGCGCGTAACGATTTGACTTCCCAACCCTGTAATTCAAGTCCCGCTTCAAAGCGCTCTTCCAGGTGGTAGTCGTGACTGGCACGTTTATTTCGTGCAATCGTATTGTCATTGTTTTTTGTTTTTGAGTTTTTCTTAGCCATAGTCTCGCATTGTACCCTTAAATAATTTCAAATTGCTATTTCAATTATTCAAAAATAACAGAAATGGCCGCGAATTTGGTATTTTTTTTTATTGAGCGGGGGGATGGTGTAATATGCTCTATTTTTAAAGAGGATAAGAGATGGCTGAAGTGTCACGTAGCGCATTGTTAATGTATAGCGCTGATGAAATGTACCAGTTAGTAAATGATGTGATCGCTTATCCTGAATTTTTGCCCGGTTGTGTTTCGACAAAGGTATTATATTCTTCTGAACATACTATGCGTGCAGCTCTTAAAGTCTCTAAAGCGGGGATTAGTCAAATATTTACTACTGAAAATACGCTTATTGATGGCAAAGCTATTGAGATGAGTTTAGTGGATGGCCCTTTTAAGTATTTAACCGGCGGCTGGACATTTACTGTGCTCGATGAAAAAGCGTGTAAAGTGAGTTTAAATTTAAAATTTGAATTTAGTAGTACGCTGGTGGAATTTGCATTTGGCCGTATCTTTAATGAGTTAATCGGTTCTATGGTGAAATCATTTGCGGCACGTGCAAAAGTGGTTTATGGCCTACGATAGGAAAAACGATGAGTGATATGATTGAAATTGAGGTGGTTTATGGGCTGCCTAATAAACAGGTTTTGCTTTCGCTGCCTGTGCCTGTGGGTTGTACGATAGAAGAGGGGATTAAACTCTCTGGGATTATCAAACATTTCCCGAACATTATAATCAGTGAGGCAAAGGTCGGTATTTTTGGCCATCTTGAAACGCTATCAACAGTGCTTAAGAATGGGGATCGTATTGAGATCTATCGCCCGATGACGGCAGATCCGAAAGAGATGCGCAAATTACGTGCGGCTAAAATGGCAGAAAAATAGTTAAAAACTGTACCCTGATTTAGTTTTTGGTAAAAAAAAGAGCAACTAACGTTATCTGTTAGTTGCTCTTTTTTATCGTATTGGTTAATTTTCGATAGTCACTGCGTTGTCGGTTTCTGGGTTACGTTCCACATTCGGGCTTTCCGCCGCTTCATTCGGCGCTTTCTTTAATTTCGGAGTATTAAGCGGGTTCTCTTTAATCTGACCTTCCCGGTCAATATTTGTCAGAATTTTGTTAGTGAAAGTAAATACCACTTTTTGTTGCTGTATTTCCTTACCGCCGGGTTTTATGTAACGGATGTAGTACCATTTTGAGGAATTAAATTGGTCAATTAACATCGGAGAACCAAGAATGAAGATGATCTGCTCTTGACTCATTCCCATTTCTACTTGGTTTAGTTTTTCCTCCTCAATGTAATTACCTTGAGTCACATCAATTTGGTAGACAAAAGTATCGTAAAGAGATGAACATCCCGACAATGACAAAATTAAAAAGAAACAGGTGATAATATTTTTGATAGGCATGATTTTAGCAACAACTTAAGTCAAATGAGTAAATAAATAGAGCGTCGATAATACCCAAGCATTCGGCACTTGTAAAAATATAAAGGCAGATATTTGTCTATTCTGTTTTGTCGGGCCACAGTTAACCGTTTTAAAGTGATAAAAACAGCTTAAATATCTGCGATACTGATCGTTTTCTTTAAATATTGCTTAAATGTCCGTAGAATTATCGCCCCTATTACCAATCGTTTTTAACTTGTGTTGTGAATTTATCGAATGCCTCTATTTGCGTTAGGAATTAACCATCAAACAGCCTCTCTGTCATTGCGAGAAAAAGTCGTATTTACTCCTGAGTATTTACTCGGAGCTTACCGACAATTGATGGCGCGAAGCTCAGTTTTGGAAGCTGTCATTGTTTCAACCTGTAATCGCACTGAAATATATTGCAATTTGAATCAGGATAACTGTCAACAGGTGATAGATTGGTTCCATTTATTTCACCAGATAGAAGAAAGTGAATTAGCGGACAGTTTATATTGTTATCAAAATGAACAAGCGGTACAGCATCTTTTTCGGGTTGCATGTGGTTTAGACTCGCTAGTGTTAGGCGAACCACAAATTTTGGGGCAGATAAAACAGGCGTTTGCCACGGCAAGCCAAGCCAAAAGTGTTAATAAAATACTTAATAAATGGTTTCAACAGACTTTTAGCGTGGCAAAGCGGGTGCGCACCGAAACCCAAATTGGTGCGAATGCAATTTCGGTGGCGTTTGCCGCTGTCTGTTTAGCCAAGCAAATATTCAGTGAGTTATCACAAAGTCGGGTTTTATTAATTGGGGCTGGTGAAACTATTGAATTAGTGGGTAAATATTTGGTGGATCATAATGTGCCTAATATCACTATTGCGAATCGCACCTTATCAAGGGCGATGGAGCTTGTAGATAGGTTTGATGCACAAGCAATCACCCTGGGTGAAATCCCTAACCACTTAGCAGATGCTGATATTATTATCTCTTCCACTGCGAGTCCCTTACCCATTATAGGTAAAGGAATGGTTGAAAGCGCGTTAAAAAAACGTCGTCATCAGCCGATCTTATTTATCGATATTGCTGTGCCTCGTGATATCGAGTCGGAAGTCGCCGAGTTAAGTGATGCGTACCTTTACACTGTTGATGATTTGCACGGCATCATTGAAGAAAATAAACAGGCGCGCCAAGAAGCGGCCATTGAGGCTGAAAAAATCATCGAAAGTTGCACTGTTGACTTTACTGATTGGCTGGAATCTTTAAAAGCGGTTGAGAGTATCCGCTTATATCGCAGTAATAGTGAGTTATCACGTGATCAGTTATTAATACGTGCAACTGCTGTGCTTAATAACGGTGGTGACCCTGAAAAAGTACTGAAGGAATTAGCGTTTAAATTGACCAATAAGCTGATCCATTACCCGAGTCAGGCATTAACGGATGTTAGCCGTTCTGGCGATGATAATAAATTGCAAATATTGCGTAGTGCGCTCGGCCTAAATTTAGAAGAATAAAATTATTGTTACTGCGGATCCGTTTTAGTAAACAGCAACACAGTGCAAACGAATATACATAAAAAGAGAATTAATATGAAAGCATCCATTGTAAGCAAATTAGAAGGGCTTGTTGAGCGTTATGAAGAAGTTCAAGCTTTGCTTGGCGATTCTGATACGATTAGCGATCAAAACAGATACAGAGAGCTCACTAAAGAGTATTCGCAACTTGAGGTTGTCGTGCACAGCTTTCAAGCTTATCAGGGCGCACTTAAAGATTTGGCATCTGCGGAAATGATGCAGGAGGATGACGATCCTGATATGCGCGAGATGGCAAAAGATGAAATTAAAGAAGCTAAAGAATCTGTTGAAAAATTAGCAGATGAACTGCAAATTTTACTGCTACCTAAAGATCCTAACGATGATCGTAACTGTTACTTAGAAATTCGCGCCGGTGCTGGTGGGGATGAAGCTGCTATTTTTGCCGGTAATCTCTTTCGTATGTACAGCAAATATATTGATGCAAAAGGCTGGCGTATCGAAGTGATGAATAGCAATGCCAGTGAACAGGGCGGTTATAAAGAGTTAATTGCTAAAATTGAAGGTCAAGGTGCATACGGTATTATGAAATTTGAGTCTGGTGGTCACCGTGTACAACGCGTACCGGAAACTGAGTCACAAGGCCGTATTCATACTTCAGCATGTACCGTGGTTGTTATGCCTGAAGTGCCTGAAACAGAGGCAATTTCAATTAATACTGCCGATTTGAAAGTTGATACGTTCCGTGCTTCCGGGGCGGGTGGTCAGCACGTTAATAAAACCGATTCGGCAATCCGTATTACCCATCTACCGACGGGCACAGTGGTTGAATGTCAGGATCAACGTTCGCAGCATAAAAACAGAGCGCAGGCTATGTCTGTTTTACAGGCGCGTCTGCAACAAGCGGAAGATGAAAAGAATCACGCTGAAGAGCAAACAATTCGCCGTAGCTTAGTTGCAAGTGGAGATCGCAGTGAACGTATCCGCACCTACAACTACCCACAAGGGCGGGTCAGCGATCACCGTATTAACTTAACTGTTTATCGTCTTAATGAAGTGTTAGAAGGTGATTTAGACGCATTGTTAGCCCCTATTCTTATTGAAGATCAAGCGGATAAATTAGCAGCGCTTGCGCAAAGTGATTTTTAATTGCGCATTGATGATGCCTTAGTCTGGGCAAAATTTACCTTAGTCAACAGTGACAGTGCCTTATTAGATGCGCAGGTGTTGCTTGCGTTTGTATTGGATAAAGAAACTGTATATCTAATGACTTGGCCTGAGCGAGATTTAACGCATGCACAAAAATGTCAGTTTGAAGAGTTAATTAGCCAGCGTGTAAACGGCGTACCTGTTGCTCATTTAACGGGGATTCGTGAGTTTTGGTCGCTACCGCTTAAAGTTAATAATTCAACATTAATCCCGCGTCCTGATACGGAGATATTGGTTGAAACAGCCCTTGATATTTGCAGTGCCGATGCAAATATATTAGATTTGGGAACAGGTACGGGCGCTATTATTTTAGCGCTGGCCAGTGAACGCCCCAAGTCAAGCTGCATCGGTGTTGATTGCAGCGCCGATGCTGTCAGTCTAGCAAGGGAAAACGCGCAGCAGTTAAATATTAGCAATGTGCTGTTCAAACAGAGTAACTGGTTTGAAAATGTTGAGGGGGAATTTGATTTGATTGTAAGCAACCCCCCTTATATTGATAAAAATGATGTTCATTTAAATCAGGGTGATCTGCGTTTTGAACCCGTAACTGCGCTAGTGTCAGATGATAATGGCTTGGCGGACATTCTATTAATTGCCCGGCAAGCTCCCCATTATCTGAAAAAAGGGGGGTATTTGTTAATAGAGCATGGTTTCGAGCAAGCATCAGTTGTTGCTGCTGTTTTAGAGGATTTGCACTATGTGCAGATTAAAACAATCAAAGATTATGGCGGCAATGATCGTGTTACGATTGCTGTAGTTAACCCAAATAGCAAAGAGGCATAGATGTATAATTTTTTAAAACATACCCATTTAACTTTTATTTTATTGGCTGTACTGCTTTTTATAGTCTCTTTTTATTGGCTTAAAACAGGGCATAAAAATGCGCAAAAAGTAATTTTCAAAAAAGTATTATTACATATGCATTTAACCATCTTATTATTAGGTTTGTTACTGGTTTGGCTTTTACAACTTAACCCGTTTGAATCGCACGGATTTTGGTTGCTTGAAAAAATAGGGGCTTTTATTGCCTATATAGTGATGGTCTCTGTTGCTTTAGATGAAAGAAAACGTAAAGGAATGCAATTATTAGCGTTTATTGGTGCGTTTGGTTGGCTTGCGTATATCGGTAATTTAGCAATCAGCAAACAAGCTATTATATTATTAGGGTAGAGTGTGATTAGTGTATTTAAAGATGATGTTTTTGAAAATGATCTTTTCAAAAATGAAGAGAGTGAAATGATTATCAATGAACAGTTCGATTTTGAAAACTGCTCATTAGTCGATGCCGCTATTATGGCAGAGTCAGAATTGACGGGAGTTAGTGTTAAAAAGTTTCAGGATGATTTGCGTCTGCAACATCTTGTGGTTAAATCTAAACTTTCCTGTTTTGCCGTTGCAGATAAAGAAAAACTTGTTAAATTGATTGATATCCTTTATCAACAGCAGGCGTTCAAGGGCGATTGGAAGGCCTTTTTTAAGGTGAAAAATGCGTTGATTTCTAACGTCTTGTCACGCCGTAAAGGGATTCCAATTAGTTTAGGTATTTTACTTTTAGATTTGTTAAAAGCCTGTGATTTTGATGCACAAGGGATCTGTTTCCCCAGTGGGTTTTTGATTCAGATTAATCTGCCCAATGAAGTCGTTTACCTTGACCCATTTACCGGGGAGCTGCCTTCACGGGAACTGCTTGAACTTAAAGTGCGAGGGCAGTTAGGCAACCATGCTCGATTAACCCTTGATATGCTCAAACCCGATGATAATAGAACCATAATAAAACGGTTAATTAACGTTATTAAAGCGGCCTATATTCAGGCCGAAAGTTTAGAACAGGCGCTATTGTGCTGTGATATTTTATTACGGATTGAGCCCGATGATGCTTATGAAGTAAGAGATCGTGGTTTTATATTTCAACAACTAGATTGTTTTACATTGGCAAGCAGTGATTTTGCATATTTTATTGATCAATTTCCAGAAGATCCCATTGTCAGCCTTTTAAAACGACAGATTAAACAGATGGACCTTGAAAAAAATAGTCAAGTGATCCACTAACAAAAAAGAGAGCAAAGGATGAAGCAAAAAATAGTAAAAGTAGGCAATATCGACGTTGCTAATGACCTCCCATTTGTTTTGTTTGGTGGTATGAATGTATTAGAGTCACGCGACTTAGCGATGAAAATGGTGGAAACATATGTTGAAGTCACATCGAAGTTAAATATCCCATTTGTATTTAAAGCGTCGTTTGATAAAGCCAATCGCTCATCAATTAACAGCTACCGAGGTCCCGGACTTGAAGAAGGGTTACGCATTTTTGAAGAGATCAAAAAAACCTTTAATGTGCCAATTATCACTGATATCCATGAACCTTACCAAGCAAAACCTGTTGCTGAAGTGGTTGATGTTATACAGCTTCCTGCATTTTTAAGTCGTCAAACAGATCTTGTTAAAGCAATGGCTGAAACAAATGCCGTTATCAATGTTAAAAAAGCACAATTTTTAGCGCCGCATGAAATGAAACATATCATCAGCAAATTCAAGGAAGCAGGGAATGATAAAATAATCCTCTGCGAACGAGGTAGCTGCTTTGGTTACAATAACCTTGTGGTTGATATGCTCGGCTTTAGCACCATGAAAGAGACTGGCTACCCGGTTATCTTTGATGTAACGCATTCATTGCAAAAACCAGGTGCGCGCAGTGACAGTGCTGACGGCCGTCGCAGTCAGGTAGTACAACTCGGTTTAGCGGGCATGTCGCAAGGAATCGCCGGTCTATTCTTAGAATCTCATCCAGATCCTGCCAACGCTAAGTGTGATGGTCCCTGTGCGCTTTCTCTTGATAAGCTAGCGCCATTCCTATCACAAATGAAGCAGATGGATGAACTCGCCAAAAGCTTAGATATTATTGATACTGAGTAAATTTGAACACTCATTTCACAATACCTAATAGCACGCGCCTGTTTTTAATTATCGCCTCATTTTTAGGGGCAACAGGCGTTGCATTAGGCGCATATGCCAGCCATGGGTTAAGTGGTTGGGCCAATAGCCAGCAAATTGCATACTTCCAACTAGCTGTTAATTATCAGTTAGTTCATGCCATCACTTTATTAGTCGTTGTGGTTCTTTCGCTATTTATAAATAATCGTTTTTTACTAATGAGCAAAATTGCGTTTGTATTGGGAATCTGTTTTTTTAGTGGCAGTTTATATCTGTATGTTTTAAGTGGTACTAAGATCTTGGCTGTAATAACACCTATTGGTGGTTTGCTGTTGATAATAGCTTGGCTGCTTGTACTGCTGAGTGTGTGTACAAACAAAACAGTAAAAATCGTAGATTAGTCGAGCAAGTTAGTCGTAAAAATAAAAATTAGGTTCGCTAAATGGCGAACAGAGGAAAGTATGTTAGGAATTTTATTATATTGCCGTCCTGGTTTTGAGAATGCGTTGATGGGCAAATGAAATATTATTACTACTAGGCCGTTAAATAAGTTAAAAATTAGGTTCGCTATAACGAACAGAGGAAAGTATGTTAGGAATTTTATTATATTGCCGTCCTGGTTTTGAGAATGATTGCGCAAACGAAATACAAGATAAGGCCGCGGCTTTAGAAGTATTTGGTTTTGTAAAAACGAAACGTAATAGCGGTTATGTATTTTACCATTGTTATAATCCTTCTGAGGTGGAAGGGTTATTACAAAACATCGATTACAAGCAGCTTATATTTGCCCGTCAATTGATTGCGGTGAAAGCCTTTGTTGAAGATTTACCATTAGAAGATCGTATTACACCTATTTTGCAGGTGACCCGTGATATGCCTTTAGGTGGTGACCTTTATGTTGAAACGCCTGAAGGTGATGAGACTAAACCTTTGCTTACTTTCTGCCGTAAATTTACCGTGCCGCTTCGTCAGGCATTGAGAAAGCAGAACAGTTTGACCAGTAAAGATAACCGTAAAAAGCTCTGCTATCATTTATGTTTTTTAGATAACCAATCTGCTTATATCGGTTTTTCTGTGCCGAATAACCGCAGTGAATTCTATATGGGCATCGCGCGTTTACGTTTTCCAAGCGAAGCGCCGAGCCGCTCAACATTAAAGCTTGATGAAGCTATTCAAGTTTTTTTAACAGCAGAAGAGCAGGAGACGCGGCTGCATTCAGGGATGCGCGCCGTAGATTTAGGTGCCTGTCCTGGGGGCTGGACCTACCAGCTTGTGCGCCGTGGCTTATTTGTTACTTGTATTGATAATGGCGCGATGGCCACCAGCTTAATGGATAGCGGGCAGGTCACTCATTACATGGTTGATGGCTTTAAGTACGAGCCGGAGCGTAAAAATATCGATTGGTTAGTCTGTGACATGATAGAAAAACCGCGACGTGTCGCTAAACTGATGGCTAAGTGGTTAATTGAAGGCTGGTGTAAAGAAGCAATTTTTAACCTTAAACTGCCGATGAAAAAACGCTATCAGGAGGCGAGTGAAGATATTAAAATTTTAACGGATATGATTAAAGATGCAGGGCTGCAATATGAATTACAAGCTAAACATCTGTATCACGACCGGGAAGAGATCACCTTACATGTGCGTTTAGTTAATCGTGTTTGGGGTAAAGTGTAGTTATTAACAATATATCTTTTCTTGCTCAACATAATCGCCTCTGTTACTTATTAATTTGAGGCTTTTATCGCCTCTTATTTAGTGCTCGTTTTACAGCGAATCCAGCTCTGGGAAGCATCTACAAGCAGAGGCTGTTATTTGCCTAAATGCGCGTTTGTAGGCTAAGATCTACATCTGTTTCTCTTCATACAAAAGGTCTTGAATATGAAAAAAATAGTTTATCTACTTGTAGCGTGCTTGTTTGCGGGTTACGCCATGGCTGACGAGTATTCAGAGAGTATTGCTAATTTCAAAAAAGCCCCTCAGGTTAGTGCTTTATTTTCCAGTGCCTACGGTTATGCTATTTTCCCAACGATAGGTAAAGGTGGTATTGGTATCGGAGGCGCTTACGGTAAAGGAAGAGTCTATAAGCAAGGGGTGAAAACGGGCAATGTCTCCATGGTACAAGTCACGTTGGGTTTTCAATTAGGCGGCCAGGCTTTTAGTGAAATTATCTTTTTCCAAGATAAAAATGGTTACGATAAATTCACCAGTGATGGTTTTGAGTTTAGTGCACAAGCATCCGCTGTTGCAATTACTGCCGGTGCACAAGCACAAACCAGTACAACCGGCACTTCTGCTGGCGCAGGTAAGAAAGCGCAGAGTGGTCGCTATAGCGACGGAATGGCTACTTTTACTTATGCTATCGGTGGATTAATGTTTGAAGCTGCATTAGGCGGACAAAAATTTTCATTTGAAGCGGATACAAAATAAGTTATATTTTATGCCCTTTTTATTGCAGGTCTCTTCGCGTTAGTTAGGTTACCAAGTACGAAAGTGACCTGTATCAATATGCACAAAATCACTCTCAGGATAATAACCTACACCGCCATTTTTAAGTGATAGCGCAGCTTTTTTTACATCAGCTAACGGCACCCCCTCTAAGCGGAAATCAATCGCCTTGCCAAGCATATGTAAACTCTTTTTAGCCACGCCCTTTGATTTTCCTCGGAGCATTTTGTTGGTGGCTGCCGAGCGATAACCTGAAATTATTTGCACCTGAGTATCACAGCCAATGAGTTGTTGAATCTTAGAGAGTTGGTCGAATAAGTCTTTATCCATCGCTATTGATTCGTTTTGACGAAAATCACGGCATATCTGATTGATTTTTTGAAATTCACTTACCTGATAACTTGTCCCATCAAAATACTCTGTTTGCAATATCTCACCAGTATGAAGATTATTCATCTCTAATGATCTTGGCGGGCCAGTCAGTGGTGATGCATATGATATCGATGGAAAAGCTGCGGTTCCTAAGGCAATAAGGCTGCTTTTAAGAAATATTCGACGACTAAAATTGGGGCTTTTCATATGTATCCATTGGGTAAATAATAAACGGTTAATAGGTCAAGTTACTGAGTATTTGCAACGAGGTCAAACGAGATTGCCCTTAAATGTTGCAGAGAAACGCCATGCTATAGCTTACTTATTGAACTATAAGGTTTTTTATTTTTTTCAAAAGGAATGTTATTTTATGGGAGTTTTAATTCACTTAATTTGTCGTAGTCATAAATATCCTTTCTAAATTGCGTAAAACCTAACTGATCCACCCATACGGTTTGGTATATTGTATAAACAGTGATTTTTTTCTTTAAACTAACTACTTTGGTCTTTTCTTGCTGGAGATGAAGTTGATACTCCTCTTCTGAAAAACCAGATTTTTCCATTAGTAGTTGTGCAAACTTATCGGCATCTTGCACTCGTATACATCCTGAGCTATAGGCTCGATATTGCCTATCAAACAACTGTTTTGCTGGTGTGTCGTGCAAATAAATTGCGTTCTTATTCGGGGTGTTGAATTTGTATAAACCAAGCGCATTGGTTTTCCCCGGTTTTTGGCGCAACTTATAGGGGAAACTCTCTGCTGTAATGGTGGTCCATTCTATTTCATCTTCATTGATGACCTCTTCACTGCGCCAGGTTGGCACTATCTCATAGTTATTTTGCTCAAAAAAATCCTGGTCGATCAATGCGTAAGGTAGGATATCTTTACGCATTATTGTTGTGGGAACATACCAGCTTGGGTTGAACACAATCGAATCAAGTCTAGATGAAAAGAGCGGGGTTTTTCTTTCTACACGGCCTACTATCACTTTACTTGTAAATGTTTTCTGTCCCGATTCCCAATACTCCATGCTGTAGTCTGGGATATTTACTAAGATCATTCTGGGCTTGTTGAGTACCCATAACTGCAATCTTAAGATATTTAAAGCCATTAATCTCAAGCGTTCATCATGGCTGATATTAAGCCAATATTGCGTGTTTTTACCTATAATTCCGTCCACTATTAAGCCATGGCGTGCTTGGAAGTGTTGTACCACATCTTGCAGCTCTTCACTGTATCGATCTCTATCTTGCGCTTCTAAATACTGTTTCATCTCGTCAGAGATCTCGCCTGAAATTTGTAATCGTGCAAGTAACTGATCCTTTTGCTGTAGCTTTTCTCCCTGTTTTGCAAAAACGGTAAATTTTGCAGAAGAGAGCTTGTTATGGCGAGTCAGGTAAGAAGATAAAAAATAGTGATAGAGACGGCTATGGCGGGTGGCTGCGGGTAATAATGATTGCAGATATTGCAATCTATCTTGAGAGGGGGCATTAAAAAACGGATCTGTTGATTTTTTTGATGGTACGCCAATATTATTGTCTATTTTCCCTGCAAATAACCACAAGGTGCCCTTACTGCTTATTTGCTCTGTATAGGAGATATAAAATAGTAAAGAGTCTGAAGCTAAGCGTTCATAGAGTTGCCAATCGTGTTCTCCTGACGCCTTTTTTAATGCTTGATAGTAAGCAGATAAATCGTCACTAATACCTGCGGCAACTAATAATAGTATCTGCTTTTCAAACTCATCTCTTAGCGATTCTTCCTGCCAAAAACGATGGTCTGGATGGTTTTGGTATATAGATTCAAGTAACGCAGGATATTTAAGTTGCAAATCAGTTGCATTATGACTTTCCAGTGCAGATGAAGAGGCAGGAATAAACCCGAGTAGACAGAATATTGTAATAGATAAGAGAAACTTCAATAAATGATTTTTCATCATGCACAACCTTTAACGCAGACTTATATTGAGTATGGTTGAAGAGTGGCAATTACTCAAAAAACAGAAGAGGATAGATCAGTCGCTTAGATGAAGGATTGCTAAAATATGCGTATTAAATGACATTTAATTTCATTGATATCTACCCAGATCAATATTGGCAGACTTTTAACGAGATAGAAGAGCTGAAATGGATATCCGCTGTTTCGGTTAGATAACAGCGGATTTAGATAATTTAAATTAGCCGTCTTTAACTACCAGCCTTTAACGACACCGCCTTTGAATATTTCTTGCGCTGCTTGGTAAACTTCTTCTGACTGGTATGCTTTAACAAAGGTTTTTACATTTTCAGCGTTGACATTATCTTTACGGGCAACGATTAGGTTCACATAAGGTGACTTTTTATCTTCAACAAAAAGACCGTCGTCAGTAGGGGTTAAGTTGATACTGCTTGCATAGGTGGTATTGATAATTGCGATGCTAACATCATCAAGCGCGCGCGGTAGTTGTGCGGCTTCTAACTCAATAATTTTTAAGTTGTTAGAAATACTTACAATATCAAGTACGGTTGTGGTCAGATCTGCATCGTCTTTTAATTTAAGTAATCCCTGCTGCTGAAGAAGTATTAAAGCACGTGCTAGATTGGTTGGATCGCTTGGTACGGCAATTTGGTCGCCTTTTTTTAACTCATCCAGTGATTTAATTTTATTTGAATAACCTGCGATAGGGTAGACGAAGGTGTTGCCTGCAACAGCAAATTTATAACCACGATCTTTAATTTGTTGATCAAGGTAAGGTTTGTGTTGAAATGCATTAACATCGATTGAGCCTTCATCCAATGCCGCATTAGGGGTGATGTAATCAGAAAAAATAATCAGTTTGACCTCTAAGCCATATTTTTCTTTTGCAACCCGTGCTGCCACTTCGGCGACTTGTGCTTCGGATCCTGCAATTACGCCAACAGTAATTTTAGAGTGATCGACAACTGGCTGGCTAGTAACAACTGCCTCTTTATCGCCACATCCAGTAAGTGCAAGTGTTGATGCTAAGCCTATAACAGTGAAAATGTGTTTAAGATTAAAAGACATGCTGTTTCTCCTTTCAGGGTATGCCCTGAATTTTAGTTTTAGTTTTAGTTTTAGTTTGGATTGAAATTATTAGCGATGATCAACATGCTTAACTAAATAATCACCGATAGATTGAATGATTTGTACCAGAATCACTAAGATAACAACAGTAATGAGCATTACTGTACCATCAAAGCGTTGGTAGCCATAACGGATGCCGACATCCCCAAGCCCGCCGCCACCAACGGTTCCCGCCATTGCCGAATAACCCACAAGGGTAACTAAGGTAATGGTCACCGCATTGATAATACCCGGGAGCGCTTCAGGCAGCAGTACTTTTGTGATTATCTGATAAGGTTTGGCGCCCATCGCCTGTGCGGCTTCAACTAGACCTGAAGGTACTTCCAGTAATGCGCCTTCAACAAGACGTGCAATAAACGGAATGGCAGCAATGGTTAGCGGAACAATCGCCGCAGCAGTGCCAATTGAACTGCCGACCATAAAACGGGTAAAAGGAATAATCGCCACCAACAGAATAATAAATGGAATTGAGCGGCCCATATTAACTACTGTTCCCACTGTTTTATTAACAGCATGATTTTCAAGTAAACCTGATTTTTTACTTAAATGTAATAAAATTCCCAGTGGAATACCGAAAATAAAGCCTACCAGGCCGGAAGCAAAAACCATTGCTAATGTCTGTCCTAATGCATCGACAAGTAAGGCGATAAGGCGATCATTGTTTCCCCACCAAACAAAAATTGAATCAAGCGACATATCCTAACACCTCTATTTCTATTTTTTGCTCTTTTAGAAAAGCAATTGCTTGCTGCTCAGCGTCTTCTGTTCCGAAAAACTCGGCCAGCATCAGACCAAATTTAACCCCCCCGACATAATCCATATTCGAACTGAGAATACTGATATCGATATTAAACTCTCGTGCAACTTGGCTGATGATAGGAGCATCAACGGATGCGCCGGTAAACTCTAAACGCACCAGCGGATAACTATTTTCAGTGCGCTTTGCTGATAAGCGTTCGCGGTAATCCTCAGGTATTGATAGATCTAATGTTGAACGAATAAATTCACGCGCTAATGTGCTTTTGGGATGGGCAAAAATATCACCCACCGGCCCTTGTTCAACTAATTTTCCGTCACCAATAATAGCGACTTCACTGCAAATCCCTTTTACCACCGCCATCTCATGCGTTATCAGTAAAATGGTTAGGTTTAATTCTTTATTGATCTTTCTGAGAAGATCTAAAATTGATTGAGTCGTTGCAGGATCAAGTGAACTGGTCGCTTCATCGCAGAGTAATACTTTTGGATCGGACGCTAATGCGCGGGCAATCGCAACACGCTGTTTTTGCCCTCCACTTAAATTGGCGGGGTAGGTATCACTTTTATCACTCAATCCTACCAGTGCTAATAGACTACGGACTTTGATTTTTATGGCTTTTTTATTTACCCCCGCCAACTTTAAAGGCAGGCTAATATTATCAAAAACAGTGCATGATGAGAGCAGGTTAAAGTGTTGGAAAATCATGCCTATTTTACGGCGAGTTAAGGTTAATTGCTGATTGGAAAGCAAAGTCAGGTCAATACCATCGACAATTATCTGGCCGCTGGTAGGGCGCTCTAATAAATTAACGCAACGAATTAACGTACTTTTACCTGCGCCGGAAGCGCCGATAACACCGTATATGCAGCCTTGCGTAATATTAAGGTTAATATCACTAAGCGCATTGATAACTTGCTCTCCCTGATAAAAAACTTTATTTACATTTCTTATTTCTATCATCAACTGTCCTGAATTTAATTAAGAGTCGGTTATTGTTGTGTTTGTAGTGTGGGCAGAGCCGACCATTAACAGATAAACAATAACGGATAATAGGACGTCTAGACGTCTGAGTCAATGGGGGGCTGCGATCTAATATCAATTAGGTGTAAATAACAGCGTTAACCAGGCTTGAGTTTATTGAAAACCAGCGAGAAGCAGATACAAAAAACCAGCTACGAATGTTATTAGTAGCTGGTTTTTTTGCTCGCGCCTTAAATCCTTGCTAATTTTATTTACAGTGCTTCTCAAGCGCTATAAAAGTTACTCCGCGTACTGTAGTAAGTGCTGTTTTACTGAGTCGTTAGCGAATGAATGAGTTACGCTTGTCTTATAAATGTTAAAATAATCTGTGCGGCTCAAGTCAAACTCTTCCATCACTTTACGTACTTCATTGGTCATAGTGGTATTAGAAACAGTGCGGTTGTCGGTATTAATGGTGATAAGCACGCCGTCTTGATAAAATTCTTTTATCGGATGAGCGCTTAGCTTGTCTACCGCTTTGGTCTGTACGTTACTGCTTGGGCAGGCTTCCAAGGTGACCGCTTTGCTCTTGACTAGTTTATAGGCAGTAGCATGCCCTTTAATATGGATGCCATGTCCAATGCGCTCTGCTCCTAGCAGCGAGATTGCATCATAGACGTTCTGGCCATCTCCTTGTTCACCCGCATGAATGGTCACCCGGTAGCCCTTTTCGACTGCATATTGCAGATAGGGTACAAACTCTTGGCAGAACCCTGATGGTTCGCCTCCTGCTAAATCAACAGCAACCACGCCGTCATGCAGATACTTTGCACCGGCATCAACAACCCCCTGAATACTCTCTTTAGGCATATGTCGTAATAGCGATAAAATGTAGTTGCCCTTGATATCGTAATTTTTTTCAGCTCGCTTCATGCCGTTGACTGCACTGCTGATAATCTGCTCCAGCGAAAGGCCTTTTTCAAGGTGCAGCAGCGGGCCAAAACGCACTTCTAAATATTTGACGTTCTCTTTGGCGGCATCTTCAAATAGTTCAAATGAGATTCGTTCAATCGCTTCGGCTGTCTGCATTACCGATAGCGGCAGTTCGAAACGCAGCAGATATTCATCTAAATTTGAACAGGTTTCAGGTGCAATCATTAAGCTATTTATTTCATTAATATCGTTACTCGGCAAGCTGATATTTTGCTCTTTAGCGAGGCTGATAATTGTCTCAGGCCGGACACTGCCATCTAAGTGGCAATGTAGATCTATTTTGGGTAAGTTAAAGTAATTCATAAGTCTCTACCTTTATTTGGGGTACGTAAAGTTACAGACTTCATAATCAAGAATTTAAGGGTCTTGGTAGAAACTCCCAAACCATATCATTGGGATTATACGAAGCAATTCAGCACTGTACTTTACCAGTATGATTGATCCCCTGCAATCCATATAACATAGCGCGTAAAATTGGGGTAGATATCCCGCTAGCCACAGGTTAAAATCTGCAAAATTTTTGTTATAAAGAAGAAAATAATGGCGAGAACCGCAGCAGCACTTCACATTTTAGTGAAGCACAAAGAACAAGCTGAAGATATTATGGCGCAGCTTAAAAAAGGCGCAAAATTTCAAACGCTGGCTAAGAAATATTCTAGCTGCCCATCCGGCAAGAAAGGAGGGGATTTAGGTGAATTTAAAAAAGGGCAGATGGTACCGCCGTTTGATAAGGCCGTTTTTAGCGCTGAAATATTAACCCCTTTATTGGTAAAAACAAAGTTTGGTTGGCACATTATAAAAGTGCTGTACCGAACCTAATGCGGTTGCTTGAGTTGTTGCACGGTAAGTTCTGAATAAACGGTTGGCTATAGCGAAGTACTGAATTATATAACGCAATAAATCTAGTTACGCTTCAACCACCAGCTTGAATCGATCTCCGCTGTACCCTCTGCAAGCGTGGTGTTTTTCAATATAAATAGTTTTCTGCAGTGCAGCGCGGCCTGCTTAATAACAGCGTCATGATATGTTAAAAACAGCGCTTTAAAAGATCCATCTTCAATTGCAGCCTTCAATCCTCTCTCAATTCTGTCAGCAAGTTTCAGATTGGATTTGTTAACGAAAAAATAGACCGGATAAGGGTAGTAGAGTGCGATGTAGGGATCGATTGTAAGCGTGGGGTAGGTTTCCTTTATCGCTGACATTTCATGCCAGGCTTCATTGATCCCTCGTGGGAAATAATCAAATCTTTTGGCGGCCAACATGGCAAAAAGGTGTTCATATTCAATGGTTCCGACGGTCGGTATACCGTTAATTCTGAGAATTTCCATATCTGCCCATTGATTGCCAAAACCTGCTTTATATTTCGCGGTTAACTGCTCGATTGACTCTATTTTTGAAAAATGTTGCAAGCTGCTTTTTCGGATAATAGCGATGCGATAGCCGAGTAATCCTCTGAGAATCGGGATTTTAATGGATAAAAACAGTGACTCTCTTTCTCTGTTTGTCGGTAAAAAAGCAACATTCACTTTTTCACCTCCAGCTAGAAAACGCAGGCCTCTGCTTTGCGGCATTTTAGTATGGACAGGCGCAAGAAAATAGGGGCCATCGCTCTGTAGCGTTTTATCCATAGCAAGTTTAAGCAGATCAATGCGGTAGTTATAGCGGTTAGCGGTTTGAAAATATTTTAAGAGTAAAGGATCACAAAGCGCATCTGTAGTGAAAAATATTATTGCCATTAAAAATAGAGATATTTTTGTCACAGTGACGACCTATTCTTTAAATTTGTGCGGCTATTACAGCAGGAAAATATTCCGCTTTTGGCTGGACCTTAGCTGTGACCGTTTTACTTAACCAGATCACAGGCTCCCATAATTTTTATTTTAGTTGCAATGCATACTCATAACACTAACCCGGCCTTTTCCTTCGGCCTTGGCTTGATACAATGCACGGTCAGCCTGCTTAAGTAACCAATCATTACTTAGTTGATCATAGTCAGTCCCAGCACAATCGCTAATACCGATAGAGCAACTTAAATCAGGCAAGTTCGCAACTATTTCTGGCTTGTCGGTCCATTTGATTAGTTCAGCTTTAAAAAAATGCTGTTTTTTCAGGTTAGAGAGAAGACGCTGCGCGATAATTTTGGCATCCCTATGGTTGGCATTGGGAAATAGCACCACAAATTCATCGCCTCCCCACCTCGCGACAATATCTCCCGCTCTCATACTTTCCACTAATAATCGAGTAAATGCTTGCAGCACTTTATCTCCGATATCATGGCCGAGTAAGTCATTAACTTTTTTAAAGTTATCTAAGTCAATGTAGGCCAAGGAACATTGGTAAGTATCCGCATGCTGCTCATATAATAGCAATTCATGATCTAGGCGTGTTAACAGTGCCTGGCGATTAAATAACCCAGTTAAGGGATCGGTGCTGGACATCTTGATTAAATTTTCTTGGTGTATAATCAGCTGCAATTGGCTACCGAGTTGGCGGCTGATTAACTGTAATATTTCTTGAGCTTGGTAGTCAAAATAGCGGTTGCGATTAAAGTTACAAAGGATCATTGCCCCGTAAAGGTGATCGTTGATAAAAATCGGCAAACAAGCGACGGAATCATAAGTGGCGCGTTTACCATCTTCACCGAGCGAACAAAAGTGATTATCAACCCAAGGTTTCCTTTGCTCTGTTATCTTCTTCAGGTAATTATGAATATCTTTGAGGGGTTGTGTATTACCTACTTGGCTGTCTAACTGCCATTGCTTACCGTCAAGGTGATAAATCACACCAACTTGCACTGTGAAGTTTGCACATACTAACTTTAAGCTTTCCTCTAGCAGTTTTTGAGTTGTATTCAAGCGCTCAGGTAAAGATTGCATGCGACTGATCAACTCCATTTCATGCAAGCGTTGCTGTACCTGCCTGAGCTGAGTAACTTGCTTGGCATTACGCACTAGCTCATCTAGCTGCAGCGATATTTCAGGTAATGCGGTTATTGGCAGATGGCGAGTGTAGATTGGCTGTTGCAGCGCCACTTGCTGTTTAATCAAGGTAAATGTCTCGGTAAAGCGTGGCAATGATAGTGCATCACACATAAGCAAGCTATTGTTGAGAAGTGCATTGCAAGCTGGCCAATCACCTTGGCGGCTATATATCTCTAATAATTCGGTGCTACATAGTGGTAACAAAGAGGTATCCATATCGACAACCTGACCTAATATGGCCGGAGCTTGTTCAAGCGTTGCACGGGCTTGCTGGAGATCGCCTTCGGCACCGAGCAGGCAGCCCTTTAATAGTGCTTGTAAATATTTACCTGTGCTAGAGGGCTTAAAGGGTAATCTTTGCATGCGCTCTAAACATTGCTGCGCGCTTCTAACTACGCCCAATTTTATATTGCATAACCCCTTTAAACTAAATACATCATATAGGTTACGAAATGGGAAGTGAGTTATCTGCCTAATTCGGCAGATGCGCACTAAGTGCTCAAGTATATTTACTGAACGTTGATAATCACGGGTACAAAAGTACAGCCAGGCAAAGTTATATAGGGTGACAAATAATTCTGAATCGTCGCAGGTTTTACGGGCAATATGAAATGCAGCTAAGTATTGATTTTGTGCCTCTGGGTATTGCTCTAGCAGGGTATTAAAATATCCTATGCCGTTATGCATCCGTACCTGTTCTTTGGCTTCACCTAGCTGTTCACGAATCTTTGAACTGATGGCAAAACAGCGGAAAGTCGTCTGGTAGCGGTTAATATAGGAATAAATAATGCCTTTACTATGATAGCTGGCAGCGACCCCCTGCCGATGACCAATTGCTTTTGCCAGTTTAATCCCTCGTTGGGTGATTTTGAGGGCCGTTTTTGAGTCTAACTGCTCGTAAAAACGCAGGTAAGCATAATAATTGCGCAGTACATAAATATGTGAACAATCCATATTGTAGCGCTGTAGTTCACGATCGAGTTGTTCAAATACTAATAGTGGCAGTGGGGTTGATGATTTATCGTGGACATAGAAATTAACAAACATAGACTGCGCCAGTAGTTGCCCATCCCCCGCCTGTTTGGCGATATCCAGTGCCGCTTCCGCACACTGCATCGCCTCTTCAAAGCTTTGCCGCTGCGCTAAGGTTATGCTTAAGAGATTAAATAACCGCACGCGATCATAAGTGGTCGTGATAAGTTCCTGGAATACCTGTATAGATTCCAGTTCGTTAAGCGCGGCATTGAGCTCATCAGAAAATAATAAAGCTTCAGCCAGTCTTAAACGTAGCTCTACTTTATTGGCATCTGTGAGCTGCGGATCTTCGAGTAAAAGGCGAGCCAAGGCTTCGACCTCTGGCCATGCCATCAGATTGGCATTTTGCGCGAGCAGTTGTGATGATAATTTAAATGTTGGCGTAGGCGTTAGTTTAATCTCGTCGGTATATTCGTAGTGAGGCACTTTATGCAGCAAAAATGAGTCATCCAGCCAATCTAAGAAGCCTTCCCATAGATCGTCATCTTGGCGATTAACTAAGGCATACTGGGTATCAATTGAGACCATTACCATCAAGGGGGCGGCAAGCTTTCTCGTTGCCAATGCTTTTAATAAATTGATAGCCGATGCAGAAGCGTAATGCCAGTCGCTTAACACAATTAACGAGGGTTTAGTGATCAGTATTGCAAACAAATTCACCATGGCCTCAGTAATTGCCTGCTTTTCGAAAAAAAGATCATCTATCACGACCATTTCACTGCGCTTATCTATCTCGCCTTTTAAGATGGCCGTCAAGTTCTGTTGCAGCGGTTTGTAATTGGTTGCCTGAATGACAACCTCTTCCACGCTAAATGAGGATTCATCTAAATGTTGAATTAACAGATCAAATATTCCCACAAAGGGGGCGTAGGCTGAATTAGGTTGTAAGCAGATAAATTTTAGCGGTATCTGTTGCTCTTTGGCGAACGCACCAGCAAAGTAGTAAAGCCTGTTAGGATCAGAGCATTGATAAAAGCTAAAGCCTGCACCGTGTTCTTTGATAAGCTGCCAGTCGAGTCGCATGCTGTTTGCAAATAAATTTTGCGTTTGGACCATATCGCACTCCGGCTTTTAAGCTTATATGAAGGTCATATCTTAAATTAAATGAAGCAAAAACGATGTTGCTCAGTTCACAGCGATGAGAGGCATCAGCCGATTCCATATCTTAATTGCAAAGTGATCAATATATCAATGCGTTATTGATTTTTATAGGCGTTATCCAGAGGTTTGATTGAAATCTTTGAGCCTGATCTTAGCGAATTTATTGTGCGCCGCAGACATTTACAACGAGCAAGTTTTTGGGGAAGATGAAAAAAGAGGAATCCAATAATATCATCTCTATTAATGCCCCCTTAACGGTGCCTAAATTCACGATCCATTTTAAATGAAAAAGAGGTGACGTAAGCTTCCATCTGCTCAATATTATGCTCCATCTTATCTAATTCGCCGTTTAAATTTTTTAATATTTGATCTGCAGAGTGGCCTGCCTGCCAAGCTTTATTTTTCACATTATGCGCTTTATAGATACTTTGCTGCCATTCTCGTTGTGCTGGCATCTCATCTAAAATAAAATAAGCTGCAATATAAGCAAGTGCCACAAAAAATCCGGCAGAGAATAAAAATGCGGATATAACTAACAGCCGTATAATCCATATTTCAGTGCCAAAATATTCAGCTAATCCGGCGCAAACGCCGCCAAGTTTTCCATTTTTAGAATCGCGATACATTTTTTTCTTGTGTGTATTCATTTTTGTCTCCACTGCGGCGCCTGTGCATCGAGAATTTTTTGCAGTGATATAATGCGTTTTTGCATCTGCTCAGTGCGTGTTAGCAATCTCTGTAACGTCTCTTTATCTTGAGAGGTTAACCCTTTATTAGTCTGTTTCTGACTCCGGTAATATAAGATTAACCATAGCGGTGCGACAAATATAAAAAACATGCTGAGTGGTAATGCAATATAATTCATCTTAATTCCCTACTTCATTATGTAAGTGCAGCTATTGTGGAAATTATATGTTGGATTATTGGTTATGTCGCGGCCCTACACTGTAAATTAGAGGTTAATTAAGTAACAACTTCAGGCTAAGCGCAACAGACATAGTCACCATTAACGGGCGAATAAATCGACACCCTTGACTTATGACCAATTTAGAACCGAGCGTTGCACCTATCGCCTGGCCTATCAACATGCATCCTCCGAGTAACCACAATACATTCCCCGCGAGGGCAAAACTAAGCAGCGCGGCAATATTACTGGAAAAATTTAATACTTTAGCATGGGCGGTCGCTTTGATGAGATCATTGCCTGCCAGCGAAACAAATGCCAGGGTTAGAAAGCTTCCTGTACCTGGTCCAAAAAATCCATCATAAAAACCGATAACAAGCGC
>NZ_JBLIEK010000057.1:0-23368 GCF_047632995.1 Psychromonas sp. | reverse complement strand
TCATCTGAGGTTGTTTTTTCACCCGTGCGGATATGATCTGAAACCGTTAAAATACACAGCGCATTGGCACCCAATTCTGCGGCAACACCATATAGACCAGCTGCTTCCATCTCTACGCCGAGAATATTGTATTTTTCAAGCGTATCGAACACTTGTGGCTCAGGTGTGTAAAAAGTATCGGCTGAGAAGATATTGCCCACTCGCGCTTTAATGCCGTGTGCTCGTGCTGAATTAACCGCTTTTTCTAAAAGCTCATAGCTGGCGATAGCGGCAAAATCATGGCCCGCAAAACGAATACGGTTGGCTTTTGAGTCAGTTGATGCGCCCATGCCAATGATTACGTCACGTAACTTAATATCCCGGCTTACAGCGCCGCAGCTACCAACACGAATAATGTTCTTTACGCCGTATTCATTGATTAATTCAGTTGCATAGATAGAGCATGATGGAATACCCATACCGCTGCCCATGACTGAAACGCGTTTACCTTTATAGGTACCGGTAAAGCCAAGCATATTACGTACATCTGTAACTTGTACTGCATCATCTAGAAAGTTTTCTGCAATATATTTTGCGCGCAGCGGATCGCCAGGTAGTAAAACTGTTTCTGCGAAAGCGCCGTCTGCTGCATTAATATGAGGTGTTGCCATTGTTTTATTCTCCGTGTGATTTTTTAAAAGTCGTCAAAAACAGATATTCAAGACGGCTTAAGTCATTGCAGCGGTTGAGTGCCCGCTGCAATAGGTTAGTTTTAAGTTTGTTTAGTTAAAAATACTTTTACCGTAATCGAGCTTAGGCAAGTTGTGATGCTGCGCTATTGACTGGCCGATATCTGCGAAGGTGTCGCGTAATCCGACAGAGCCCGCTGGCACAGACTTACCGTAAAAGATAACCGGAATATGCTCTCTGGTATGGTCGCTGCCTTTCCAGGTTGGATCGCAGCCGTGATCGGCGGTTATGACCAAGAGATCTTCATCACCCAGCTCGGCAAGTATTTCCGGTAAGCGTTTATCAAAGTATTCCAGCGCAGCCGCATAACCTGCAACATTGCGTCTATGTCCGAAATCCGCATCAAAATTAACAAAATTGGTGAAGATAATGCTTTGATCGCCAGCCTGTTTGAATTCATCTAAACTGGCATTAAATAGCGCTTCAATACCGTTTGCTTTGACCGCTTTGGTAATGCCTTGCGCTGCAAAAATATCTGAAATCTTACCGATACTGACCACTTCACCACCAGAGTCTTTCATCTTATCAAGTAGCGTTGGTGCTGGCGGTAGAACCGAGTAGTCATGGCGGTTAGCGGTACGGGCAAAATCACTGCTTTTGCTGCCGCTAAATGGGCGCGCAATAACACGGCCGATACGGTACTCATCAACCAGTTCACGTGCGATAGCACATAATGCATAAAGGCGCTCAAGACCGAATGTTTCTTCATGACATGCGATTTGGAAAACACTGTCGGCAGAGGTATAAAAGATAGGTTTGCCGGTTTTAAGATGCTCTTCACCCAGCTCTTCAAGAATGATAGTGCCCGAGGAGTGACAGTTACCTAAATAACCCGGTAAATCTGCACGTTTAACTAACTCATCCAGCAGCTCTTGCGGGAAGCTATCTTGTTTTTTGGTGAAATATCCCCAGTCAAATAACACCGGTACGCCGGTGATTTCCCAGTGACCGCTTGAGGTGTCTTTCGCTGTTGATATCTCTTTTGCATAACCATAAGCGGCAATCGGCTCAACCGATTTATCTAAACCCGCAGGGAAATAACCTGAGCTTTCAGCGCAGGCGCGGCCAATACCCAGTTTGTTCATATTGGGAATATGAAGTGGACCTTGACGGCCAGAATCTGCCTGACCATTAGCGCACAGCTCTGCTATATGGCCGAGTGTATTCGCGCCAACATCATTGAATGGGCTGCCATCTGCAAGTGAGCCAGTGAATTGTGCGGCATCATCTGCTGCGCCGATTCCAAAAGAATCAAGTAATAGGATAACGGTGCGTTTCATTAGTAGGCTCCTGTTTGTGCTTTTTTATCTGTTAACTTAAGTTCAGATAACAGGCTTACCAATAAGCTCGATGCGCCAAAACGGAAATGGTCAGCAGTGACCCAATCATTACCCATAATGTCACGCGCCAGCTGCATATAATCATTTGCCGCTTGTGCGTCTTTAACGCCACCAGCCGCTTTAAAACCAACATCAAGGCCAGACTCTTTAATCGCTTCGAGCATTACCTTGGTTGCTGCTAGCGTGGCGTTAACCGCTACTTTACCGGTTGAGGTTTTAATAAAGTCGGTACCTGCATTAATACAAATCAGACTGGCTTGTTTAATTAACTCAGGGGTTGCTAAAACGCCTGATTCAATAATCACTTTTAGCGTTACTGTATCGCCGCAAATTTCGCGACATGCTTTAACCATAGTTGCGCCAATCTTGCTATCACCCGCCATCAGCGCGCGATAAGGAAAAACCAGATCAACTTCATCCGCGCCATAAGCAACGGCGGCACGGGTTTCAGCTAGCGCAATCTCTAAGTCATCATTTCCGTGCGGGAAATTGGTTACCGTCGCAATTTTAATATGCGCGGTATTTTGTTGTGCTAATGCTTTGCGAGCAATCGGAATAAAACGCGGGTAGATACATACCGCAGCTGTATCGCCTGCTGCTGTATGGGCATCTGCGCATAACTGAATCACTTTTTGATCCGTATCATCGTCATTTAATGTGGTCAGATCCATTAACCCGATAGCTTGACGAGATGCTAGTTTTAAATCACTCATTATTTAGATCCTTTGTTTTTCTGTTTTTGAGATATCCAACCCACTCAGCATCTATTTGCTAAGTGGGTTGGGATGTTGATTATTAAATTAAACCACCGCTCATAGCGAAGAAGATACCCACTAAAGTAGCACTCATAAAGTTAGATAGAGTACCCGCAAGCACAGCTTTTAAGCCTAGACGAGCAATATCAGGACGACGTGATGGTGCAAGTACACCCAGTCCGCCTAATAAAATTGCCATTGAAGAGAGGTTTGCGAAACCACATAGTGCAACTGTAACTATGACTTGAGAATTTGCGCTTAAGGTATCTTTGATGCTCACGAAATCAATATAAGCAACAAACTCATTCACTACTAATTTTTGACCTAGTAAACTACCTACCTGCATCGCTTCAGACCATGGCACACCGATTAGGAACGCGATGGGTGCGAACACGTAACCTAAAATCTGTTGTAGCGTTAGCGCATCAATACCAAATATGCTGCCTAAAGCACCTAAGATAGTGTTAATTAGCGCGATTAAAGCGATAAACGCGATTAACATACCGCCCACGTTCATTGCTAAATGAAGACCATCAGATGCGCCAGATGCCGCAGCATCAATCACATTGACGGGTTTTGCTGCTTCATCTGCAGCTAGTTCTTCGTCTGTTAACTGCTCCATCTGATCTATTGGCGTTTCTGTTTCAGGCTCTAATAGTTTAGCCATCAATAGACCACCCGGTGCCGCCATAAATGAGGCTGCAATCAAGTAATCAAGACTCACACCTAAAGAGGCATAACCTGCCAATACCGCACCGGCAACTGAGGCAAGACCGCCGGCCATCACCGCAAATAGCTCTGAGCGCGTCATTGTTCTGATAAACGGTTTTACAACTAAAGGCGCTTCTGTTTGACCGACAAAAACGTTGGCAGCCGCTGACATTGACTCAGTACGGCTTGTACCCAGCGCTTTTTGCAGTGCACCACCAAATATTTTAATAATAAACTGCATTATGCCCATATAATAAAGCACCGCCATTAAAGAGGCGAAGAAGATAATAATTGGCAGTACTCTAAAGGCAAAAACAAATCCGCCACCGCCAAACACTTCAAACATTTTCCCTGAAACCAGACCGCCGAACAGGAAGCCTATTCCTGCGTTGGCACTGTTAATAACAGCCTGTACACCAGAGGAGATACTGCCTAATACACTAGCACCTGAATCTGTGAATATAACAATCGCAGGTATCAATGCTTGTATCGCAAAAGCGCCGCCAACGGTACGCAGATTGATCGCTTTTCGATTACTCGAAAAAATCAGCGCAATAATAATTAGTGACATAATCCCTACTAAACCCATAACAATTTGCATTTTAACTCTCCATTTAATATATATTGGGCTGAATAAAACCGTTTTTATCAGCCACCTTCATTGGTTTTGTTGTTGTTTTGTACCGTGCCGAGCCTTTTCTAAATAAAGGAATCAAATACGCTCCTCTATCATTTTCTCCAATTTATCTTGGTCGGTAGCGAAGTTGCGGATGCCTTCCGCGAGCTTATCTACCGCCATTGGATCTTGGTTATGCGCCCATAGAAACTGTGCCTCTGTTAGTGCTACCGGGGCAGTTTTAATTTCAGTGGTTGCAGATAGTTTTTCGAAAACTTCCCCCTGTTCATCTTCTAGTGCTTGTAATAACTGCGGGCTGATAGTCAGTCGGTCACATCCTGCTAATTCCAATATCTCTCCTGTGTTGCGAAAACTTGCTCCCATTACCACGGTTTTATAACCATGTGCTTTGTAATAGCTGTAAATTTTTGCAACAGATTTCACGCCAGGATCTGACTCTGGCGTAAAGTCACAACCTTCATTTTTCTTATGCCAATCCATAATTCGACCAACAAAAGGGGAGATAAGAAATACGCCCGCTTCAGCACAAGCCTGAGCTTGAGCAAAAGAAAACAGAAGCGTTAAGTTACAATTGATACCCTCTTTTTCTAAGATTTCAGCAGCTCGAATACCTTGCCAGGTTGCCGCTAATTTTATTAAAATGCGATCATTACTAATGCCGGCATTGTTATACATTTTGATCAGTTGACGTGCTTTTGTCAGACTGGCCTGCATATCATAAGAGAGTCTCGCATCCACTTCGGTTGAAATACGGCCCGGAACAATATTTAAAATCTCCTTGCCGATATTCACCGCTAACATGTCACAGGTATCTTGAACCTGTTGCGGCTTTGAATTGCTTTGCGCTTTTGCATATTCAATTGCGTCGTTTATTAACGGTGCATAACCTGTAAGTTGCGCCGCTTTTAAAATTAACGAAGGGTTGGTTGTGGCATCTTCGGGTTGATATTTTTGTATCTCAGCAATATCACCTGTATCTGCAACCACGGTTGTTAGTTTACGTAGTTGATCTAATTTACTCGCCATGGAATTAACCTTTTAATAAGTTGAATGTTTATGGTGCAAGTGTAGTCATCTGATTTTTTTCTTGCTTCCTGTTTATGTAAATAAGTTTATTTATTAAAACGAGTGTAAAGTGTGATCCATACCGACAGAACAATATTTACTCAAACTTTTTAAATCACGCTAACAAAATGTGTTGTTTTTTTCCGGGGGCGATTACAGTACAAATAATATATAAACTGAACAGAGATCTCGTTGTGAACTAAATAATTGGGAATAGTTTATTAAGCGGGATATAAGACGTGCGCTAGCTTTGCTGATTAATATTTACCGCTGTTATTTTTGCTTTTGCTAACAAACTGGTTGTGTTTATGCGTACCTTGCTATTTAGGATAAGATAATGATTAAATTCAGGAAGAATTTTAATTGTTGCAAAACAGTTGCTTGCAATAATTTCGGGGTGCTTGATAGCCCAGATTATATTTACAAAAGTAGGCGTTTAGGATACTTGTCAATAGAGTGCAAAGCCTGTGGTAGCAATCCGCCCTGGATAAATAATCGATTGGTTAATAATGTCCTGCAGGAGAAACTGGCGTTTCAGTTTGGCCGGAAATTAACGGGCTGTCCCACATGTAATAACTATTTTTTTCTCACAGAGAAAACTTCTGCAAACTTGTATGGCTTTACTTCAGCAGGCACGCAAAGAAAGAGATGCTGCCTATGCCATTCTATTTTCACCCTGCAAAACTATAAAAATAGCAGCGCCCTTCAATCGGTACTGGCAACGATTGTCTCTCAGCAAGATATGCGTGAGGCGCTTAAAAGCACCGGGTTATCTGCAAGGCTATATTATTTTTACCTCAATAAGCTTGCACTTGTTCTTTCCAATTTCAGCCGCTTGCATGAAGAAAAGGGGATCGCAAGAAAAGAGTTGGCTATGCATACAGAAGGTAAAGTACTTCACTTTGAACACAAAAGAGGCGTCTATACTTTAATTACTTCAGAAGCCGATAGCGGATATATACTCTTACAAAACAACAACCTGACTAAGCAGGATTTAGTTGCTAAAGATATTTACTGTGCACTGGAAAATACCATGGTCGCAGTACAAAATCTTGCCAATATTGAAAATGCACTGATCAATAGGTATCAGCAAAATATGAAAAGAAAGCATTTTGAACAATTGCTGGTGGGGGAGTTAAAGCCGATAACAAAATGTAATTTAATCTATCCGGACAAGCTGGCTTATATACATTTCCAGTTATTAAAGGCATTTACACTAAAAACCAATAAATATGCTCACTACATAGAGCATGAAAGTTGCCTTAGATCGGCTGCGTTAATGGCATCTTACTCAGATATAAAAAAGTCTAATGCACAGATCTATTTCTTTGTTCCCTGCGCTAAAACAGATGAGCAGTTACAAGGTAAGGAGATTGGTTGGTGGAAAGATAAATGGTTCACTAATGATCTCGGGGCGTATTGTACGATAACCTCAATGATAACAGGCAGTGGCGACTTTAAACTGTGCGCCAGTAACAGTGTAGAACAGTTTTATTCCTATCTTGAGGAGCATATGAATAAAGGGGTTAATAGCATCAGCGTGATTGATAATTTATCGGAAATACACCGTGTTATTTTTAATTATTGTGATGTAATGGATGGTCACACAAGGGCAAATTCATTTGCCCTGACCAGTGAAATTTATACGCCAGAATCGTTATTAGATGATGCATTAGCAATGATAATGGCCGGTTGAATAATTAGCTGTAAAATACCCTGTTTTTATATTGTATTTTTATTGTTCATTCCTATATAATTTGCATCCTGAAATTTAATGATAAATACGTGTGGTACTTTGTTGAGTGAAATAATTCTCTCAAACAGAGCAGCGATGCGGCCTAAAGAGGTTTTCCAAATGAAAAATGCTATTCATCCTGATTATAACGAGATAACAGCGACTTGTTCTTGTGGTAACGTTGTTAAAGTTGGCTCAACAGCCGGCAAAGATTTAACACTAGATATCTGTGGCGCATGTCACCCGTTCTACACTGGTACTCAACGTGTTGTTGATACTGGCGGTCGTATCGAAAAATTCAAAAATCGTTTTGGTGGTCTTGCTTCTAAATAATTTTTATTATTTAGTAGAACAAACCAATGATTTTAAAAAGGTGCCTATGGCACCTTTTTTTATGGCTAAAAATCAACACAACGCGTTGTTGATACTGGCGGTCGTATCGAAGCTCTTTGCCCCAATATTGTCATCTTCGAGGTGTTTTAATCGAAGATCTCGATGAGAGAAGGTTCATGTGAGAGAAATTTTTTTTAACATCCTGAGATTCCAGCTAAAACAGTGCAGGAATGACAGAAGATGACTGAAAACCAACACAAATCGGCATTTTTTTTAGGGCTGACGCAAGATGGGACAGATGTGGAGCGTCTATATATATCCCGATTTTTCTTCCGACTTTTTCCCTCCGTAAGCTTTCGCTTGTGAGCGCTTGCTGTAACTTTCATTGTTGGGGTTCCGCCCTGATGGTGTGTAGACGATGAGAAACCGAAACGCAGTTTGGCTGTGCGAGTGAGTCATGCTTCTCAACAGCAAGAAAAGCTAAAGTAAAGAGAGCTTTGTTCGTGCCACTATGCTGGCGCATAATTCACAGTGCCTTTCCGAAACGTGCACTGCCCAACCACTTTTTAACGCACCACCTCAGACATTACGTCCCTGTACTGGCTGAGATTAGAAAAAGAAGGGCAAGCAGAGCTTTGCCCGCTCATAAACCTGAACTGTCGTTCAATTCGCTCCATGATTTTTCTTGCTAAAGCGCTTGTTCAGCACAAGAAAAACGTACGGAAATTGCCTAGCCGCATTGGTTTGATTTATTTATAAAAAGGTTTGGGTGCCTCAACTTTTCTTTTAAAAAACTAAATTTATAAATATAAGTGTGCTTATTTAAGTCTGAAGGCACTAGTATTTTGAATTCATTATAAAAAAATGAGAGTCCAATCTTTCCCTTGCGGAGAATAATTTCTTTTTTTTACAGAAAAGTGTTTTATAGAATGGATTCAGCTTATACTATCCCCTCGCAGTAACCGGTTACACAATGCTATCGCGTGGTTGTTAGCCGTGATTAGGCTATTAGAGTTTGTAATAATAGGGCTTGTTTATCTGTGTGTTAACTAATTCCAATGGAAAAATATTGGATGACGGCCGGTAGGGGAGTCGAAATCACGGAAAAATTTTATCATACACACTCGGTTTGGGTATAAAGGGCTAAGAGTAGTAAATATATGGCAACAATAAATGATGTTTGTAAATTAGCGGGCGTGTCGAAAACGACGGTTTCCAGAGTGATTAACGGTAAAGGGCAAGTTAAAGAGTCAACACGGCAAGTTGTTTTTGATGCAATGGAGCAGCTGCACTTTAAGCCGAACAGTTTAGCTCGGGCATTGGCCAAGAATAGTTCCAACAGTATAGGTTTAATACTCTCTACTTTTAATGGTAATTACTTCGGTGAACTCCTCAGTCAGGCGGCGAAACTTGCTGATCAGGCGGGTAAACAGCTGTTTGTGACTGATGGACATAATGATCCTAAACGTGAAATTGAAGCAATTGACTCATTGGTAGACAGACGCTGTGATGTCATCGTTTTATACAGTCGTTATCTGTCAGAGCAGGATCTTATCGATATTAAGCAGCGTATTCCCATCCCTATCGTTATTATTAACCAGCAGCTGCAGGGGAGCACCTGTCACGCCGTCTGTTTTGATCAGGAGCATGCCGCCAGACTTGCGGTAAACCAATTACTGGATATGAATCACAAACAGATTGTTTGCCTTACTTCCCCGCTCAACGCCTCGTCAGGGGTACTGCGTTTAAAAGGTTATCAGGATGCACTGGCGCAGCGCAATATCCCGGTAAATAAGGCATTGATTGTACAAGGGCAAAATACAATTGTCAGCGGTTATGACGCGTGTAAAAAACTATTGCGTTCAGGTGTATCATTCACTGCTATCTTTGCTTGTAATGATGATATGGCCATTGGCGTGATGAAAGCACTCACTGAAGCGGGACTGAAAATTCCTGAAGATCTGTCTATTATTGGTATTGATAATGAAACCATAGGGTCTTTTATAACCCCGACTTTATCAACCGTTGAGATGCCTATTACAGAAATGACCAGTACAGCCATTAAAATGGCACTGGATCTTGCCGGTGGTAAAGAGATCGAGGGAGGAACTAAAGAGTTCCGCGGTAAGTTGATTGTTCGCGATTCCACTGCGTTTATCTGACCACTATTGCCTTTGCGAAAAATGTGGGTAGATAGTCAAACCTAGCTGCAAATGACAAAAGCGGCATATTGCGTTAGCTTAGTTATATCCCAAAGCACTTGAAATACTGATTCTTGCCTCTTCAAGTGGTTTGAGGATAAAATTTTTTTTATTTAGCGATTGCGTTACAATCATTTTGTAAGCTGATGGTTCGGTCGCCAAACTAAACCCATCAGCTTCATACTCAGGCCTATTTATGATTTATCTCATAAATAGGCTTTTTTCTACCACCAAGATTCAAACATAGCGCCTAATGCCAGTGTATCTTGCTTCGCATCAGAGCTGCCAGCCTGATTGTCCGTTTCACCCACGGTTGCATAAAAGCGCAACATAGGACGAGCTGCTCCGAACGCATCAATGCTGATATTTTGCGAAAGTGTCATTTTCCATGCAGAGTTTTGGTCCGATAAGTTATCATAATCAACAAGTGAATAACCCGCCTCTAACCAAGTGGAATGAACAGTGTTCCAGTTATACATAGGACGGACAATTGCGCTGTAGGCACTGCGATCATCTATTTCATTCATATCTTCTGCAATACTCGCATAAGAGCCCAAGTATTCAACAATCAGACTGTCGCTGAAATGCACGTTACCTTCAAGGCCTGCATAAAGTGCAGTTTGACCTTCAGTTTTGTTAAATACAGAATTATCGGCATTATCTGAATAACGCACAACCAGCTGATTCGACCCTTTTGACCAGCTGCTGTTTAACACGGCAGCAAGCTGATAAGCATTGGTATCGGTATTTAATTGATTACCGTTAGAGTCATGTTTGCTTGTAAAACCGTAGTTAGCAAGCACACTCAATGACAGAGAGTCGTTTAAATCAATGCCGTGCAGTTTTGATGTGATCGCATAGTTACCATTATCATGGGTATCGCCAGCCGCTTGAGCAACCGCTGAGATATCAAATTTAACAGCGTTTAGTTCAAGGTTATATACACCGGCACCTTGTCCATCATGGCTCATCCAGAAGTAATCGCTGAGCCCTGTTTGTGGACGCTGGTGGAAATCACGACCGGCCCAAAAAGTCGCATTAGGTTGTGCTTCAAACACATTCGTCGCACGTGCATAGAATTTTTTCAGGCCGACACTATCGCCCCAATGCTCTAACATGACGGCAACGTCCCAGATAGTACCGTTAGCACCTTGGAAGCCTTTAGTGAATTGGAACTCGCCACCGTTGCCTTCATTACCTAAACGGCCTACTGAATTGTTGGTCAGCTCACCATCGGCATGGATATATTGCTGTGCATCGTCAGAGTAATGGAATCCATAACGGGCATAGCCAGAAAAAACAAAATCTTCTGGTGCATCAGTCGCTAAAGCGCTCAGCGGTGATAAAGCAGCGGCAAGCGCAACGGTTAGTGGTAGTAACTTAAATTTCATTGTATTTCCTTATTAAAAAAGTAGTTATAACGTATTGTTGTTTTAGAATTGATCGGCTTAGAGAGCCACCTTGATCACTTCTTTTTTTTACTCAGGATTGCTCAAAAAACAAGCTAAACTGACTAGATTTACGCTAAAAACCTGAGTTTTTGGCGTAAAAATTCTTCCGCAAAGAGAAAATTTTCAATGCGGTTAATTCGCGGCGTTTAAAAAACTAAATAAGAGCGTTTTAAACTAGGGGCCGGGTACTATTCTGCCCCTGGTGATTTCCCTATTTACCTTGAATAATGCGGTGAATAGCTATCATCTTTTCAATCATATCTTTGGCTAGCATCGCCGTCATAATATGATCCTGTGCGTGGACCTGAATTAAATTAACAGGTACTTTGCCTTCACCTGAGATCATTTTTTCTGTCTTAATAACGTTTAATATTACAAATAGGGTGCTGGCCCTCAGTCAAGGTTAATAGTAATAATCAGCACCTTAAAATATCAGAGCGAGCTTGCGCTACTTTATTGAATTCATTTAACGGTTTAATGTGGCACCGCGTGTTTCAATCACTCCTTTATACCAGTGGAATGATGCTTTTTTCTTGCGTTCCAGTCCGTTGTTATGATCCACATAGATAAAGCCATACTGCTTCTTATAACCATTTAACCAGCTTAATAGATCAATGGCAGACCATGAATAAAATCCTTTGATATGAACGCCGCGATTGATACCTTCTTTAACTGCGTTTAAATGATCGTTTAAGAAGTTGATTCGGGGAATGTCGCAGACTTCACCTTCAATGATAGGATCTTCATCACCTAAACCGTTTTCAGTAATGTAAAGTTTGATTTGACCGTAGTTATCTTTAAGTATTTCAAGGCCGGTAACAAAACTTTCCGGGGAAATTTCCCAATCCCATTTAGTGTATTTTTTATCCTCCATTTTGACGGTTTTGTAGACATTATCAAAACTCGCATTGCCCAGAGAGCCGGTGGAGTTTTCCAGTGAATGGATCTGCTCTTGGGCCTCACCAGAGACTCTTTCAACGCGCATCGGTTGATAATAATTTAATCCCATAAAATCATTTAACGGTGCGGCCTGCTTGATAATAGCCAATTCTTCTAATGTCCAGTCCGGCAGAAAGTCGCTTTCCTCTAACTGCTTAATCACATACTCCGGGTATTCCCCTTTAAGAATCGGATCAAAAAACCAGTTTATGCCGTATTGATTTGCATGCATCTCGGCAAACTTGTTTTCTGGGGAATCATCAACGGCAAATGCAGGGCAAAATACATGGCTTAACCCGATAGCACCAAACTGATTTAATTTTTTATATTCAATAATTGCACGAGCATGGGCATAAAAAACATTATGAGTGACCTGAAAATATTTTTTCGGATCGTTTTCAATACCGGGGGGATGTGCGCCGGCCATATAACCTAATGAGGCAAAGACAACTGTTTCATTAAATGTGATGAAATGTTTAACACGATCCCCAAATGCGTTAAAACAGACTTTGGCATAGTCAATATAAGCATCAACCGTATTTTTATTTAACCATGCTCCCTCTTTTTCAAGCGCTAGCGGCAAATCCCAGTGGTACAAAGTAACAAAGGGGACAATCCCGTATTTTAGGCATTCATCAATTAAGTTATTGTAAAAATCGATCCCTTTCTGATTGATTTCACCTCTTCCATTGGGGAAAATACGCGCCCATGAAATTGAAAAACGGTATGACTCAAGGCCCATCTCTGCCATTAATGCCACATCTTCTTTGTAACGATTGTAGTGATCAATCGCTACATCGCCGTTTGTCCCTTCAAAGGTTTTCCCCGGGATTTTGGTAAATTGATCCCAGTTAGTTTCACCTTTGCCATCTTGATCCCATGCACCTTCTACCTGATAAGAGGCGGTTGCTGCACCAAATAAAAAATCATTTGCAAACTTCATTTAAATAACCCGTGTAAATCTTTTGTGTATATAAAGTGCCGATTTCACCGGCAGATTTCTCCGGTGACGCTGGATACATAATTAAGCCAGTAATGCTAGTTAGCTTTATAAAAGGGTTGTTATGTCTTATTTATGGGCCAGACTGTAACCGCTTCCCGAAACCGGTTACAGTTTCTGTGACTGATAATGAGAATCAGATCACAATATATTTTTACTGGTTAAATAACGCACAAATCTGGGGTGAGATTTAATTATTGCTAATATCACAGGCAAAAATGTGTTCGGTTTCGAGGACTCTGGCTGGGAAATGTTTTAATGGAATCGCTGCTAATGAAGCCCTTGATATAAAGTTCGCCGGCATATTAGCTGGATCTTTCTAAAGGTTACAAAGCAAGAAGCTTGTATACCAATAGTTCACTCGGGAAGTAACGCGTGGGATGTTATTTTAGGTCAAGCTGGAATAGACCTTGAAAAAGGGGAAACCTACCGTATTAGTTTTGATGGATACGCATCAGAAGATACGCAATTAAGACCGCTTATTCAGCATGCAGGCGGCCCCTACACATCCTATTTTGTAACGGATACCTTACTTAGCAAAGAGAAAAAAACATTCACTTATAAATTCATACAAGAAAAGGATAATGGCGCACAGCGTTAATTTAGTTTCAGAGGGGCGCACAAAAGGCGACTATTATTTGTGTAAGTAATGTTTCGCTTAAAAGTAAAACCTTTCAAGCCGTTGATAAGATTTCACCTATTCATGTCAATCAAATAGGCTTCCTATCTAAAGCAGAAAAATTAATATTTTGGCTTCGGAGTCTAAATTTATCATACGCATGAAAATGGTATCTGAACCGGGAGTGATCTCTTCATTCTTTACTTACGACAATGAATCCTGGCAAGGAGAAGGGCGGCCTTGGCGTGAGATAGATTTTGAAACCATTGGTAGCAAACCTGATTTATTACAAACCAATACTATTACCGGTAAGGTAGAAAAACGAATTCACTCAGAAAAAACAAGCGCTGTTCCACAGCTCGATACTTTTCAAACTTACACAATAGAGTGGAGGTCAGAATCAATTATTTGGGGAGTAAACGGAAAAGCTGTACGTACCGAACTTGCAGAAGATTCACAGCAAGTTCGTGATATGGCCGATACCCCACAAACTTACCGTTCAAATATATGGGTATCTGAAGTTATTGACTGGGTTGGTCATCTTGATGAAAAAAAATTACCTAAATACCAAGCGGTGGGGAAAAGGTGACTGGGGATTTGATACTAAGCTTTCAAAAATTCAAAATAAGTAATTATCTGCTTAATTTAAAATAGCATCTCATTTTTTTATTACTGTAGCCGCCCTTGAATCGAGATTCAAAGGCGGCTTTTTTATTGTCTTCTGAGAAACGTGGCTTGATCAACTTTAGTTACAACACCTGATCAATTTTTTAAACCGGTAGCAGCATTTACAAGTGTCATACTTTGTTCAATTTTCTCTTTTTCGGAAGCATTGCAATCTATTTAAGTATGGCGAACGATTTATTTACACGCGTTACGCATGCATTTTATTCCTCTGTTCTTGATGGTTTCATGAAACAGTTTCACCGTTGGTTGAGGGAAAAAGAGCCTGGTCAAAATTTATATCTTCGTTTCTCTAATGTCAGATGCAATGTGACTTAGCGCATATATAGGCCACTGCTTTTAAGTAAGATGCGCGTCATGGATTGATGTTTATACGTTTCCAACAAGTAGCACCAAATCCATTAATTATCTGTTCATTTATGCGGGTTAAAATGAATGCTAGCGGACATAAAACTATGTTTTAGTCTTTGTTATTGATTTTGTAATTAGAGGATTAGTTACTGCATCAATGCCTTGCTTTCAGCCCTTAAACAGGCCATTTAATTAGCAGAATTGGCATGACATACAAGCCATCTTGAAATTGATTTATAACTTAAAAACAAGAATAAATATTGCTCTCAATTTTCTTTATCGTAGATGATTTTTCAATATATTGTTCTATAAACGATTATACCTAATATTTAAGGATAAATGATGAATTTAAAAACTATAACATTATCAAGCATAATTGCACTCAGTTTAGCATCTACGGCAAATGCATCTGATGGCGACATCCGTTTTGATGGTTTTCCTGATTTTGATAGCAGCTTGAAAGAATTTTTACCTGCTTTCGAAAAAAAGACGGGTATTAAAGTTGATTACTTGATGAATAATCATGGCGATCACCATACTAAATTAACGACTAACCTCGCAACGGGTTCGGGGGCTGGCGATGTTGTTGTTGTCGATGTGGAAAAAATTGGTCCTTTCGTTGAATCGGGTGGCCTAGTTAACTTATCTGAAAAGTACGGTGCTGATAAATACGCGGAAAAATTTGCGCCTTATGCTTGGGCACAAGGTAAAGATGCGGATGGTAATGTGTATGCTATTCCCGTAGATCTTGGTCCTGGTGTTATGTATTACCGTACAGATATCTTCAAAAAAGAAGGTGTGGCAGTAGATGCTGCAATTACGGATTGGGATGCATATATTGCATTAGGGAAAAAATTAAAAAAAGACGACATATTTTTAATCGCTTCAGCAGCGGATGTTGCTCAAGCAATTATTTATACCACAGTGCCTGATGGAGAGGGACTTTATTTCGATAAAGATGGCAATTCAGTCGTAACTTCTGCGCGTTTTGTTAAAGCATTTACTGTTGCTAAAACGATTCGAGATAATGGCCTTGATGCACATATTACCGCCTGGTCAAATGAATGGTACGAAGGTTTCCGAAATGGGACATTTGCGACACAGCTTTCTGGTGCATGGTTACTTGGTCACTTGAAAAACTGGATCGCCCCTGATACAAGTGGAAAATGGGCCGTTTCTAACCTTCCAGATGGTATTTACGGTAGTTGGGGCGGTTCATTTCTTTCAATTCCAAAGCAATCTAAACATCAAGATAAAGCGTGGGAATTAATTAAATATATGACGATCAATCCTGATACGCAGCTTAGTGCATTTGCAACAATCGCCGCTTTTCCTTCTAACATAACAACTTATGGTGATCCTCTTTTTGATCAACCCATCGAGTTTCTTGGCGGCCAAAAAGCACGCCAGGTATTTGCCAATGTTGCTAAAAACATTAAACCTGTTCAACCAGGCAAAGGTGACCATGTTGCTCGCTCAATCATTTTAGAAAATGCATTAATGCAGGTTCTTGATGAAGGTAAAGATATCAAAGAAGCACTTGCTGAAGCTGAACGTCTTATCAAACGTCGTACACGTAATATGTAACTGTAGTATTTTTGAAGGTGTCTTTACGGCACCTTTATTTTAGAGGTCGTTATAATGAATACAACTACACAGGTAACATCGATACTGGAAGAGGAGGATAAGCCAAGATTCAATTGGCATATTCTTTCTCCTTACGGTTTTCTATTACCATTTTTAATTATTTTTTCTGTTTTTGGGATTTTCCCATTACTTTTTTCTGTTTTTCTGTCATTTCATCAATGGAACCCTGTGGAAGGGCTTGGTGCAATGCACTATGTTGGCAGTGAAAATTATTACATTGCACTAACCGACCCATGGTTATGGCGCGCATTGAAAAATACATTTTGGTTAGCGATTACCTCTGGTGTGGCGCAGCATTTAGTTGCTCTTCCTGTTGCTTACGTATTAGTGTCGCTAAGTGATAGGTTACGCCATTGGTTAACATCGGCTTATTTTTTGCCATACATCACCTCAACGGTTGCCGCATCATTGATTTTTTTCAATATGTATTCACCCAATTCAGGAATTATCAACCAATCATTAATCGCTCTTGCTGATTCATCCTATCTTGGTTGGGCATTTGCTTGGGTTAACGATTATCAACCTATTCGTTGGTTAGATAATGCAGATATGCTTAAACCATCCATTGCATTTATGGTGTTTTGGAAATATACCGGCTTTAACATCGTTTTATATACAACCGGCCTCATGACTATTCCCAAAGAGATACTCGAGGCTGCACGTATGGATGGCGCAAACTTTATTCATCGCTTTTGGTATATATCTTTACCTATGATTCGTCCGTTTGTTTTTTTTGCAATTACCATGACGATTATCGGGAATTTACAGTTATTTGAAGAGCCTTTTGTCTTAACTCGCGGTAGCGGTGGTACAGGACAGGCGGGATTAACTATCGCAATGTACCTTTATAAAGTTGCTTGGGAATGGTTGGAAATGGGCACCGCTTCAGCAATTTCATGGTTATTGTTTGTTCTGATTGCTTTCTTTACCAGCATTCAATTTATATTCTTTGGCAAAAAAGGCTTGGAGGGACACTAGGATGAATACGATAGTACTTACAAAACCGAGTCATGATACGACTGAAATATTGACCAAAATAGGCTTGATTATACTGGCAACAATATTGATTGTATCCGCTATTCTGACTGTCTTTCCATTTGCATGGTCAGCAATACTTTCAACGCGAGACCGCACTGAGATTTTTGGTACCACCATCAGCTTTGCCCTTGGCGATAGTTTATCTTATAACTATGAGCGATTATTGGAAATAATGCCTTTTTGGCAGGCAATGTTTAACAGTATCTATGTCGCCTTTATTGGTACAACTATTTCTCTACTATTTTGCAGTATGGGCGGGTATGCATTTGCGGTATTCAAATTCAAAGGTAAGAATTTCTTATTTGCGATGCTTGTGGGATCTCTGATGATTCCACCTGTATTGAGTTTGATTCCTTATTTTTTAATCGTCCAGTTTTTAGGGCTATTAGATAACCATATCGCAGTTTGGTTACCTTTCACCACGACACCATTTGGAATATTTTTGATACGCCAGCACGTCGTTTCCGCCATTCCTAAAGAGTTACTTGACGCTGCTAAGCTTGATGGGGCCGGAGAATTCCGCACTTATTGGAGTGTCGTTTTACCCTTAATGAAACCCGCTTTAGCAACATTGGCTATCGTACAGTTCGTATTTTTCTGGAATATGTTTATGCAACCATTAGTAGTACTGAACTCACCTGAAAACTATGTTATTACCCAGGCGCTGCGTAGTGTGCAAGGGATTCCCAATACTCCTTGGGGGTCGGTTATGTTAGGGACAACGATTTCTCTTTTACCTATTTTGATAACTTATGCTTTTGCTTCTAAACAGATGATCAGCGGCCTGACTTCTGGTGCAGTAAAGGGCTAATTGACGTTTAAAGAAGAGTGATAAGGAAAGACGCAAGTCGGGTTTATATTTCATGTCACTCTTGATATGTAGTTAATACGGTCTCTGTAATCAATGACCAACTAGATAGCTGCATCATTAAGATGCATGCGACATTCAAAAACATAAATAAACAGTGCAACTGCCTGGATAAATTATTAACAGCATGCACTGCGGAGAAAAATAATGGCTAAGGTAATATTTAAAAACATAAAGAAATCTTATGACGATGTTGAAGTGGTAAAGCATTTCAATTTTACAGTTAATGATGGAGAGTTTGTCGTATTTCTCGGACCCTCTGGTTGTGGGAAATCAACAACATTACGTATGCTTGCAGGTCTAGAAGATATTACTGCTGGCGAAATCTATGTTGGTGATCGCTTAATTAATAAGGTTAATGCAAAAGATCGTGATTTAGCAATGGTATTCCAGAGTTATGCTCTTTACCCACATATGACGGTATATGAAAACATTGCATTTGCCCTTAAGTTAAAAGGAATGTCCAAGAAAGAGATTGATATAGAAGTGCTAAAAGCGGCAAAAACACTTGAACTTGAACCGCTTCTTGCTCGTAAACCGAAAGAGTTATCTGGTGGACAAAGGCAACGTGTTGCAATGGGACGTGCAATGGTTCGTACTCCAAAAGTGTTTTTATTCGATGAGCCTCTTTCAAATCTTGATGCTAAATTACGTGGCGTTATGCGCGAAGAGATGAAACTTTTGCATCGCGAATTAAAAACGACAACTATCTATGTAACGCATGATCAGATTGAAGCAATGACGCTTGCTGATCGTATCGTTATCTTAAATGCGGGTTATATAGCACAAGTTGGTACACCGACTGAAGTATTTAAATCTCCAGCAACTAAGTTCGTTGCTCAGTTTATTGGTAACCCTTCAATGAACCTGATCGATGCAAAAGTGACTGAAAAAGAAGATGGTCAATGGTTTGTTGATTTCGGAACACTTAGTGTTCCACTTCCTGAGCGCTTTAAACACAATGCAACTAAAGATCGCGCTGTATGTATAGGCATTAGACCAACAGATATTCATTTACGTTCAGAGCAACTTGATCATGACCGTATATTCCAGTGCGCGGTTACCATTAGAGAAAAAGAGTTGTTGGGAGCTAGTATCTTATTGAAAACAGATATTGGTGATATCGACGTAGTAGTGGAAACGCAAGCAATAGAGGTAGCTACCGACGTTGTTACATTAAATATAGATCTGGATAGCATCCACCTATTTGATGCAACCACTGAAAAATCTCTCGCTATATAAGGGCTATAAGCATTTTTATAGCGCTAAAAACAATTAAAGTATTATAGAAAAAGTAAGGATTAAAATGAAATTCGGTTTTTTTGATGACAACAAAAAAGAATATGTTGCTACGACACCTATCACACCGATTAAATGGTGTAACTATGTCGGTACATTAGACTTCGGGGGTATTGTAGATAGCAATGGTGGGGTTTTATTGTGTAAAGGGGATCCGGCATTAAATCGCATCACCAAATACATTACGCAACTACCAAACTCTGAATTTAAAGGATCAACACTTTATATTAAAGTACGTGATAAAGAGGGGCGTGTTGAAGTATTTTCTCCATTTTATACTCCGACCCTTAAGCCTCTTGATAAGTTTGAAAATCACACTGGCTTGTCTTATAGCCAATTTATCTCTGAGGCATTTGGTGTGCGCTGTGATGTTACATTCTTTGTGCCTAAAAATGATGGTGTATTACTACAAGATATTAAAATAACGAATATATCAAACCAAGAGCTTCATGTTGATCTTGTACCTGTTTATGAATTTACGCACTTTGATGCATTGAAACAGTTACTTAATGCCGACTGGGTCCCACAAACGATGATCCTCAATGCGCATGCTCAAGAGAGTGGACATATTGTGCTAGAGCAGTATGCATTTATGAGACGTGATAGTGCCGTTAATTTGATGACAGCGGATCGTATTGCTACCTCTTTTGACGGTGATCGTCAGCAGTTCTTAGGCAACTTGGGTTATGGTAGTTGGGCGGCACCTGGTGCTGTCAATGCCGATGAACTAACAAATTCTGAATGTTCGCGAGGTGATAATATTGGTGCCTTGAATTTACGTTTAGGTTGGTTAAAAGAAGCACAAACAGAGCGTACGGTTGTGCAACTAACACAAATGGAAAGCGTGCAGCATGCAGCGCCTCTATTTGCTAAATACCGCGACCATGCAACAGTGGATCTTGCTTTTGCACAGCTTAATCAATATTGGGAAAGTTACCTTGATACATTAACCGTGGAAACGCCAGATCCATCAATGAACTCGATGTTGAATATACACAATCCACGTCAGTGCCATACCACTAAAAATTGGTCGCGCTATCTGTCTTTATATCAACTTGGTTATGGTGCTCGTGGTATCGGCTTTAGGGACTCTTCGCAAGATATTTTGGGTGTTATTACCCATATGCCTGAAGAAGCGCGTGAGTTTATTGAACGTTTACTATCTGTGCAAAAAGCGGATGGCTCAGCGATGCATCAATTCTTCCCGTCAACAATGGAAGCTAATGAAGGTGATTCGCGTGAGGAGGAAGACAGACCTAACTATTATGGTGATGATCACTTGTGGATAGTTTTTGCGATCACCCAATACGTAAAAGAGACGGGGGATAGTGAATTCCTTAATAAAGTTATTCCATACTATGACAAAGATAAGCAAGGTCAACCTTTACACAAAGGTACTGTTTGGGATCATCTCTGTCGTTCAATTGAGTTCACTAATAGCAATACGGGTCAGCACGGATTACCGTTACTGGGGTTTGCTGATTGGAATGATACGGTAAATCTACCTACAGGCGCTGAATCAGTAATGGTTGCCAATATGTACGGCAAGGCACTACAGGATATGCAGGATCTTTGTGTATTGCGTAATGAAGATCTACTCGGGGCGAAGTTTAAATCTCAATACGAGCAAATGGGCCGAGTTATTAATGATCAAGCCTGGGATGGTGCATGGTACGTCCGTTATTATGATGAGCAAGGTGCGCCAATTGGCTCACATAGTAATAAGTATGGAAAAATCTACACTAATGCACAGAGCTGGTCTGTTATATCTGGATTCGCAACGCCAGAGCGTGCACAGCAGGCGTTAAACTCGGTTAACAACAAACTAAATACTGCTACTGGTATTAAGCTTTCAGGGCCCGGTTATAACGGATTTGATCCTCGCTTAGGTGGTGTATCTACCTATCCTCCTGGTGCTAAAGAGAACGGCGGTGTTTTCTTGCATTCTAACCCTTGGGTGATGATTGCAGAAACAAAAGTAGGCAATGGTGATCGTGCTTATGAATACTACCGTCAAATCAATCCTGCCTCTAAAAATGATGACATATTGACGTTTGAATCTGAACCTTACTGTTACCCGCAGAATATTTTAGGCAATGAGCATAAAAAATTCGGTTTAGGGCGCAATGCTTGGCTTTCAGGTACTGCATCTTGGACATATGTTGCTGGTACACAGTGGATTTTGGGAGTGCGTCCTGAAATTGATGGACTACGTATTGACCCTTGCATTCCAGCAAGCTGGCCTCGCTTTACTGTACAACGTAAGTTCCGTGGTGGTACCTATGATATTCGTGTATCTAACCCTAATAATGTTTGTAAAGGGGTCAAAGAGATGCGTGTTGATGGTGAATTGATCACGGGTAATAAGGCGCCGATATTTACATCTGGCGAGCATATTGTTGAAGTTGTTTTAGGCTGATTTTCCTTAGGCTAATTGGTCTTAGGCGAATTACAGCAAAGCCTATGCCTGCTAATTTATACCCAAATAGCTTCTTATTTGGGTATAAATTTATACTTTTTTAATACTTTGCTGGGGATAGCTCTGCTAGGTAACTCGCCTGACATCCCCATACCAAGGAAATAGACTCGCGAGGGTTAAGTTCCTGCAGGCTGATTTTATTATTAAATGCGTCAGCGGGGCTCGTCATAGGCTCTATTGCTATGCTGTCTTCGTCACTAGGTGTGTAGAGTTGAATAAATCGATAGCCGTCATTGATGGCGTCATTTTGCCAATAACTAATTGAAGATTTTTTGTTTTGGCATGATAACTCGATTTTCACAGCCTCTGCACGGTTAGTATTATCTGAAAATTGGTAACAATCATTTAGCGTGATATCAGCAAGTGATGTTGCATTAACGAATTGAGTAAATTGCTGTACTTGGCCATTAGGCAAATCATCTGTAGTTTCAAGATGTTGGCATGAGGGGATTTGAATTAGGCAGTTTTGAAGTGGTTGCCCTAAGTTAAAATAGGGGTGGAAACCATCGGCAAATGGAAACGTTTTTAATCCAGTGTTAACGATGTCAGTGTGGCAAGTTAACTGCCCATCCGCTTCTATTTTGTAGTCGATTTCCAATTTAATGGAAAACGGAAAGCCTTCGTGTAGGTGTTTAGATTCAAAGCAAACACGTACTTGTGCAAAGTCGGCATTAGCTTGCTGCTCAACAATTTTAAAAGCTTGATCATATAACAGGCCGTGTACGGCATGTTGATCACTCCAGGGAAAGTTAGCAGGTAGTTGATATTCACTATTCTGATAATGGTAACAGCCGTTATTTAAGCGGTTTACAAATGGAAAGAGCTTCGCGGAACGGGAAAAAAAGGGATTCGTATCCTTTAGTTCTTGTCCCGATTGATAGCCCTGAATAAATGAAAAAGGGCTGTTATTGACGATAAATTTATTAATTATCGCACCAAAACCATGAATTATCTGTAGCTCGATGCCTTGTGCTTTATTTTCTATATTAATGCAATCGAGCTCGGAAAATTTATCTATGTTAATTGTAAACATATTGTCCTCCACAAAATTATATTGTGTCGGATTAAATATTTAAATTCAATAAGAAGGTTGTAAGTATGAAGAATCAAATCCCATATACCAGCTTTAATGATAAATCGGCCAGCATCTGTTCGCCTGGTCATGCGGTTGAATTTATTCAACCCTGGTACACACCCATTTCTACGACACCTGATAATACGGGTATTGCTGTTGGTGGTATTGGTAGCACGTTTACTCTTACCCCATTAGGCACAACACCTAATTTCAGTTTTATCCCGGGTATTTTCATTGATAATAATACCCAAGACTTTAATTTCAACGATTTTTATGTCTCATTAGCAGATCTAAGCAGTGTTGAAAATCTGAGTATTCGTGAGTATGGCGACTATAAGCATTTCTTAAGTTTTTACCCTATTACTTATCAAGGTGAGCCATTAGCAAATGATAATGACTCTATGGAGCAGTC
>NZ_JBLIEK010000056.1:0-23670 GCF_047632995.1 Psychromonas sp. | reverse complement strand
TTAAATTGTTAAAGAGCGGCCTTTCGGCGAGGTGCGTATATTACGCGCCTTTCAAACGATGTCAATGCTTTTTTATGTTGCTAATCAACGTATAACGTTACTAGTAACTCAAGCTCTTTCGTTCTCAGTCACTGGCGTTGCAGCCCGTGTCTGTGGGGCGCATTATAGGGATTGGAGAAACGTTGGCAAGTCTTTTGTGAAGAAAAAGTTACACTTTATTAAAACGTTTATATTTACGTTCACAAAACAAACAATTATTACTATTTGATGATTAAAAAAGATTATTCACACCATCTTTTACCGATATTATGTGATATTTTTAAATGATCCATCACCCTTGCTGTCATAAAATCGTGTAAATCTGCAATAGTTTTCGGCTGATGATAAAAACCAGGCGCTAACGGCATGACGGTAACCCCCAATTCTGACAAGGTCAGCATGTTACGCAGATGAACAGTGGAAAATGGCGTTTCCCTTGGCATAATAATCAACTGGCCGCGCTCTTTTAAAATCACGTCAGCAGATCTTTCAATTAAATTATTTGATAAACCTTGTGCGAGTGAAGCCATTGTTCCACAGCTACACGGGCAAATAATCATTTTATCCGGCGCCGATGAACCGGACGCGACGGGAGAAAACCAGTCTTTCGCTGTCAATGCGATCACCTGTTTTTCTTTGCTCTGGTATTTATCTGCTAAAAAAAAATTCAACTCATCGACATCTTCAGGCCACGCTTCATTTTCTTCTGTCTTTAAAACGATTTTTGCGGCATCGGAGAGTAACAGATATATTTGCACATCAACGTCGATTAATGACTTTAATAATCTTAAGAAGTAACCACTGCCTGAAGCACCGGTTACTGCCAATGTTACTTTGCTTTTAAACATCTTTATGCCTGCAGTTTTTTAAGGAGTTTTTGATGAAGATTGCCAAATCCGCCATTACTCATAATTAAGATATGATCATTAGGTTGTGCTTTTTCTGCCAGTTTGTCACACAGGTCATCAATATCATTTGATATATCAACCGCTTTACCTTGTTCAGCAAACAGTTCCTCAATTGACCATTTAATATCTTCTGTTTCAAAACAGTAGACACTGTCTGCTGCAGATAATGAATTCACTAACGCTTCTTTATGGACACCCAACTTCATCGTATTGGATCTTGGCTCTAATACTGCGATTATTTTTTGATTGCCGACTTTTGCGCGTAAACCCGCCAGCGTAGTTTTGATGGCAGTAGGATGATGAGCAAAATCATCATAAACTGTAATATGGTTAACTTCACCTTTAACTTCCATACGCCGTTTAATACTTTTAAATTCAGCCAATGCCTCAATCGCTATTTCGGGTGTCACACCAACATGGCGAGCCGCAGCTATTGCAGCAAGCGCATTATCCACATTATGATCACCCATCAGAGTCCAGTTCACTTGTCCTTGTTTGTTTTGATTCAAAAACACTTCAAACATGGTACCGTCTTTTTTTATTTTCGCAGATGACCAGTTTTCCCCAATATATTCAACCTCACTCCAACATCCCATATGCTTAACAGCCATTAGTGCGTCATCTTGATTGGGAACAATGATTCGACCGCTTGCAGGTACGGTTCTCACTAAGTGATGAAACTGCTTTTTAATGGCATTAAGATCTTCAAATATATCAGCATGATCAAATTCGAGATTATTTAATACTAAAGTGCGTGGATGGTAATGGACAAACTTAGAGCGTTTATCGAAAAAAGCACAGTCGTACTCATCCGCTTCGATTACAAAAAACGGGGTTTCGCCTAATCGAGCCGATAAACCGAAGTTTTCAGGCACACCGCCAATTAAAAAACCGGGTTGCATATGCGCGTATTCTAAAATCCAAGCCAGCATACTCGATGTGGATGTTTTACCGTGCGTACCTGCGACGGCCAATACCCAGCGATCTTTTAAAACATGCTCTAATAACCACTGAGGACCTGATATATAAGGGATCTGTTTATCCAAAATAGCTTCAACACAAGGGTTGCCGCGGCTCATGGCATTACCAATAACCACCAGATCAGGATTTAAATCAAGCTGGCTGGGATCAAAACCCTGAATAAGCTCAATACCTTGCTCTTCAAGTTGTGTGCTCATGGGTGGATAGACATTTGTATCTGAGCCCGTCACTTTGTAACCCAGAGATTTAGCCAGGATGGCAACCCCGCCCATAAAAGTGCCACAGATGCCAAGAATATGAATATGCATAAAACCTCAATATAGAAGGATAAGAAAAAAAGTAACCGCGCCATATTAAACAATAAAAAAGGCGAGCACCATTACAGTGCTCGCCTTTTCAGTCATTACTTTCAGCAATCAGCCAGGCAGATTTATTTACGCTTCAAATGCTTCTTGTAAGAATGGGATGATCTGCTTTTTACGGCTAACCACACCAGGTAATTCAAATGCATGATCAACTACACTGCTATTTAATGCTTTAGCGATTTTTTGTGCATCTTTACTGATAATCAGCGCAGTAGTATCAAGCTTATTAATATCTGTTAATAAAACAATCGTTGAATGGTAACCCTTATCAGCTTGTAACTGCTCCATTTCCACTAACATCTCAGCTTTTTTACTCAGAGCCGTTTCCAGTGAGGTTAACTCCAACTGACCAATCGCAAGTAACTCGCCCGCCATTTCAAATACTTTTTGGTCACGCAGAATTAACTCTGCAGCGGGCAGATGTTTGATATCTGATTTTGCATCAAACTGTGCATTAGCAAAAGCATCTAAATCGGTAACACCTGCAATCGCGGCTAACTCTTGCGCAGCCACCTTGTCAATATCGGTTGTCGTCGGGCCTTTAAAGTTAACCGTATCGGAGATAATGGCACCCATCATCATTTTCGCAACGGCTACATCCGGCGTCTGATTATGGAATTTATACATGTTGTAAACGATGGTTGCACTGCAACCAACTGGCCAGATCCAACATTCAAGCGGCTCGGATGTAGTGATGTCACCCAATTTATGATGATCAACAATACCGCGTATTTTTGCTTGCTTCATATCTGCTGTACCTTGATTCCAGTCAGAATAATCAACAATAAAGATCTCTTCGCCGGCAACTGAAGTGCGAATTTCGGGTTGTGGTAAGCCAGACTGCTCAAGTAGAAACAATGCTTCAGGATTCGGCTCACCTTGCAGTGCAGGAGTTGCTTCTTTACCTAGTTTATTAAATAAGCTAGCAAGGGCGATAGCTGAACATAAGCTGTCACAATCTGGGTTTTGGTGTCCTAGTACAATCATTTTCATTTCCAATTTACAGTTGATTTGTTGCAGGCAGAATAACCGATTTCACGACAATAATTAAGAGTAAAAAGAAATTATTATTGTTCATTTTGCAGCAGCTTTACTTCTTCAGCCGACAATTCCCGGTATTCTGGACGATTTTCAAGTTCATAACCTTTATAATAATGGCCGTCAGTACATAAATAGATAAGATAATGTTTTTTTAATAAAACACATTCAGGCACAAGACGGTGTGACCAGGCTCGATTGTTAACATTACGCTCTGCTTCCCGACGTTTATACTCCTCTGCCCTTTCTCGTTTCTCGTCAAAAAGATCATTACGCATAAGCGAATCACTTTTTTCGATGGTGACTTTCCCAGCTTCTGCCGGAAAAGAGAGCATAATTGACAGGCCGATTAATATTCGCAGCAGCATAACACTCTCCTTATCTAAAACAGGCTAGCAAGTATTGCCCAAAATTATTAACTTAAAAGCTCTTAACCTCAAAACTCTTGACCTCAAAGTAAGGGTTCAACAAACTCTCCTGCTGATTATAGCGTAAAGCCTGACCGTCTAATTTACAAACAATCGCGCCTGCTTTTTCAGCAACGCAATGTCCCGCGCCGGTATCCCACTCCATGGTAGGCCCTAAACGAGGGTAAATATCAGCAAGCCCTTCAGCTATTAAACAAAATTTTAATGAGCTGCCGACCGCGACCATCTCATACGGTCCCAGTTTTGTTAAATATTCCGCCAGATCCGCACTAGGATGGGATCGACTACCAACTACCTTTAATATCTCAGTCGGTGGGGAGACCTGCAGGCGGATATTGGCTTTATCTGCTGTGGTTAAATAAGCATGCTCTCTATCAGTAAAGTATAACTTATCTAAAACCGGTGCATAGACAACAGCTAAAACCGGTTTACCCTCTTCAATCAAGGCAATATTAACCGTAAATTCACCATTTTTATTGATAAATTCTTTGGTGCCATCAAGCGGATCCACTAACCAGAATTGCGTCCAAGTTTTACGCAGCGACCACTCTATATCGGCATCTTCCTCCGATAACACAGGGATATCAGGGGTTAGTTCAGCTAATCCTGCGGCGATGATCTGATGGGCGGCTAAATCAGCTTCCGTTAACGGTGAACTATCCGCTTTAAGCACAACCTCAAAGTCACGCTGATAAATTTCTAATATTTTTTTCCCCGCACTGCGCGCTATTGTGCAGATTCCCGCAACCACACTCGGCTCGTTAAATTCAATCAAGTTAGACATAACCATTCTCTTTTAGGTAATTAACAATCACTTCAACGGCTTGTGATAAAGGCTGCACGCCATTTTCAACGCGAATTTCTGCAGATTTAGGCGCTTCATAAACACTATCAATACCGGTGAAGTTTTTTATTTCTCCAGCGCGCGCTTTTTTATATAAACCTTTCGGGTCGCGCTGCTCACAGATAGCCAGCGGCGTATCCACAAATACCTCAATAAATTCAGTTTCTGGTAACATTTTGCGCACTTGCGCGCGATCATTTCTATGTGGCGAGATAAAGGCGGTTAATACAATTAATCCCGCATCCGCCATTAATTTAGCGACCTCGCCAATACGGCGGATATTTTCTTTGCGATCAGCATCGCTAAAAGTCAGCTCTTTACATAATCCCATGCGCACATTGTCGCCATCAAGCAGATAGGTATGCGCGCCAAGTTCAAATAGAGCCTGTTCAACGGCGCCTGCAACGGTGGATTTACCGGAGCCGCTTAGACCGGTGAACCACAATACACAAGGTTTCTGTTTTTTCTGGGCGCTGCGCTGACTTTTTTCAACGGCATGCTGATGCCAGACAATATTTTCGTTGTTCGTTGTAATTGGGCTATTTGTAGGCATAACAAGACTCTTAAATTATAAAAAATTAAAATGGAAACAGTTGCGGGATAGTAAATAAGGCCACCGATGAATAGGTAATAGACATAGGTATGCCTATCTTCAGATAATCTTTAAACTCATAATCGCCCGCACTGTAAACCATTAAATTGGTTTGGTAACCAAAGGGAGAGATAAAACTCGCACTGGCGCCAAAAATCACCGCCATAATAAACGGCGTGGTGCTTACGTCATAAGCAAGCGCCAGACTGTAGGCAATTGGGAATGCTAATGCAGCTGCCGCATTATTGGTGATCAGCTCGGTCAAAATCAGGGTCACCAGATAGATAGCAATAAACGCCCCTAACACGCCAAAACCATTTAACTGCAGCTGCAAAAAACGCCCCAATGTATCGGCCAGCCCTGTACTGCTCATCAGATGTGCCAATGACAGCGCGGCGCCAACAATCCCCCATATTTCTAACGGAAAACGGCGACGCACCTCATTCCAACTTAACGCCCCGATAAATAAAGAGACAATTAATAAAACCAATAAACCTTTAAACAACGGCACGATATTAAAAACAGATAATAAAATCACGCTTAAAAAACCCAAGATCACCGCGCAACTGCGTTTGCCATCAAGGCGAGTACTGGCGTCAACACCGCTTATTACGACAAAGTTTCGAGCCAGATTTTGATTTTGTGCAAAGGTTTTACCGGGTGCTAATAATAAAGTATCGCCTTCACGCAGTTCAACGTTACCCAGCCCCCCATCAAGCGGCGTATGACCACGACGTATCGCCACGACAACCGCATCAAAGTTTTCACGAAAGCGACAATCTTTTAAGGTTTTTCCGGTAAGACTCGCAGATGGGCTTACAATCACTTCAACCAAATTTTGACCTGTTAACTGATGCTCTGCAAATAACTCTAAGCCCTGAAAATCCTGCAGTACCCCGACGCTATCAACGTCACCACAAAACAGTAAACGGTCTTTTTCACGGATAATCTCATCGGGTGAAACCGGACATATTTTTTCACCTTCCCGTACTATTTCAGCTAAATATAACTGCTGTAAATTACGCAGATTATTTTTTGAAACAGTTAATCCGATTAAAGGGGAACCGATCTTTACCTTCGCCTCTAAAAAATAACTCGCCTGCTCACTCTGTTTATCTTCGCGATTGGGTAACAGGTGGCTGAAAGTAAGCAGTACCAATAGCCCAGCGGCAAGGATCACCAGTCCGACCAGAGAAAACTCAAAGAACCCCAAACTGGGTAACCCTTTTTCAACCACAAAGCTGTTTACAATCAGGTTGGTTGAAGCTCCCACTAACGTCAACGTGCCGCCACAGATTGCCGCGTAAGATAATGGGATCAATAACTTTGATGGTGCATGCTGATTGTTTCGTTTGACCGCACTGATTAATGAGGCAACCACAGCTGTATTATTCATAAATGAAGAGAGAAACGCCGTGGATAGCGTCAGTTTGAAAATTACCTGGCTATAACTGCCCTTAGCAAAACAGTGGCTGATCAATGTGATCAGCCGGGTTTTTTCTAAGGCGCCGGAAATAATCATTAACAATACTAATATTAACAATGATTCATTAGCAAAATTAGCCATCAGTTCAGGAACGTCTATTAATCCGCCGATATAACAAACTAATAATGCGCCAACAAAAAGGAGTGCCGGTTTTATTTTAGTGGCGATCAGTAGCACCACTAAACCTAGCAAAATTGTTAAAACAAGCCCCTGTACAGATGTCATGGTAAGCCCGGCCTACTTATTAGCTAACTGGTTAAGATCAATCGCCTGCCAATGCGGAAAGTGTTTGCAAACAAGTTGATTAAATTCCAGTTCAAATTCACTGTATTGATGGTTAACCTGCACCTCTGTTAGCGCCTCGCTTATCATGCCGGCAGCGACTGTGACATTGGTGATACGGTCAATAATAATAAAACTACCCGTTGCCGTTATATCCTGATAGAGATCAAAGACGACCTTCTCTGTTAACTGCACTTCACAAGACGCTATCTCATTTAACCCAAGAGAATCTGCTGCTGATTTTTCTAAGGTATTAACATCGACTTTGAAATCAATTGCTGCAATTGAACCTGTGGTTTTCTTAGTGGCAACTTTAAAATCATATTGCTGACCCAGTTTAAGTGGATCTTCACTCATCCAGACAATATTGGCTTTGAAGCGATTACTTAGATTAGCAAGTTGCTCCGATGCGACTAAAAGATCACCACGGCTCACATCAATCTCATCATTTAAGGTTAACGTTATCGCCTGATCAGCAAATGCGCTTTCTAATTCACCATCAAAGGTCACTAATGACTTAACTGTTGATTTTTTTCCTGACGGTAATGAGGTAACGGAATCCCCCACTTTGACTGTGCCCGCTGCAATCGTGCCACTAAATCCACGAAAATCTAAGTTTGGACGATTGACATACTGTACGGGTAAACGGAACGCTTTTTTACGGTTAGTGGCTCTGATTGGCGCATTTTCTAATATGGATAATAACGCGCCTCCCGTGTACCAAGGTGTAGACGCACTGTCGTTGACCACATTGTCACCGTTCAAGGCAGATAAAGGCACAAAGTCAATTAAGCGATCATTCGCGCCATTTTCCAGACCTTGTGCGAATTCCAGATAGCTTTCTTTGATCTCTTCATAGCGCGCTTGTGAGAAACCAACCAGATCCATTTTATTTACTGCAACCACAAAGTGCTTAATACCTAATAACGAAGCAATAAAGCTATGGCGTTTGGTTTGTGTTAATACGCCATAACGCGCATCAATTAAGAGCACCGCCAACTGGCAAGTCGATGCACCCGTTGCCATATTGCGTGTGTACTGCTCATGTCCCGGCGTATCGGAAATAATGAACTTACGTTTTTCCGTGGAGAAATAACGATAGGCCACATCAATAGTGATCCCCTGCTCGCGTTCAGCGGCCAGGCCATCCACCAACAGTGCTAAATCAATTTGATTGCCTGTGGTACCCACTTTTTGACTGTCAGCATGTAGTGTCGCCAACTGGTCTTCATAAATCTGATGGGAGTCATGCAGTAAACGACCAATCAAGGTACTTTTACCGTCATCAACGCTACCGCAAGTTAATAGACGCAGGAGGCTTTTATGCTGCTGATCAGCCAGGTACTGCTCGATACCTTTATCTTTTATTTCTGCTGAAATTACTGAATTCATTTTCTCTACCTTAAAATTTAATTATTCAAAAAAGTTGACGCTTTTGTCTGCGTTAGAAATAACCTTCACGCTTTTTAAGCTCCATAGACGCCGATTGATCTGAGTCGATTAACCGCCCTTCGCGCTCACTGGTTGTAGCAATCAACATCTCTTCAATAATTTCCGGTAAAGTTTCAGCATTTGAATTTATTGCCCCGGTTAACGGATAACAACCTAATGTTCTAAAACGTACTTTTTCCTGCTTAATCTGTTCGCCTTCCTGTAACTCAAAACGATCATCATCAACCATGATTTTCACGCCGTCACGTTCAACAACTGGACGCACTTTGGCAAAATAAAGCGGCACAATTTCAATACTTTCTTGGTAGATATACTGCCAAATATCCAGCTCAGTCCAGTTTGAAAGTGGAAACACACGTATACTTTCACCTTTGTTTACCTGTCCGTTATAGGTATTCCAAAGTTCCGGACGTTGGCTTTTCGGCTCCCAGCGGTGATTTTTATCACGGAAGGAGTAAACACGCTCTTTAGCACGCGATTTTTCTTCATCACGGCGCGCGCCACCGAAAGCCGCATCAAATTTCCATTTGTTAAGCGCCTGTTTTAACCCTTGAGTCTTCATAATATCGGTATGCGTTGAACTGCCGTGAACAAAGGGATTAATATTCATCGCCATGCCATCGGGGTTCTTATGCACTAACAATTCAAAGCCGTACTTTTCCGCCATATAATCACGGAACGCAATCATCTCTTTGAATTTCCAATTAGTATCAACATGCATTAATGGGAAAGGTATTTTGCCTGGGTAAAAAGCTTTACGCGCAAGGTGTAACATAACAGCGGAATCTTTGCCGACTGAGTACATCATGACTGGATTATCAAATTCAGCCGCAACTTCGCGGATGATATGAATACTTTCAGCTTCTAATTGTTGTAGATGGGTTAGCCTTTCTGAGCTCATTTTTTTCTCCATTAAGCAATATGCCTTTGTTAGCAGCAAACTATAGAGATAGGCTTAGTAAAATAGAAATACTTAAAAGAGATGCATTATAAAGAAAAGGAATAACAAAAAGATAACATATCAGGTTGAGCTGATCATGAGCTGGTTTTTACGGGATTAAAAAACAAGCGAGAAGCGCTGCCGCGCAGATGATGACTCCCTATTTATGCCATACATATAGAACATAAACACGATTAGCCAGATCTCTGCCTAAGAGTATGGTTTATAGTCTGGCAACATACATTACGAAAATGGTTTTATTCCTTAGTTGATCTGTTCTGACGCTGCTTGTTCTTGTACATCTTATTGTCCGCATGATAAGTCAGGAGATCCAGTTCGGTTCCGTCTAGGGGCCACTCCGCGACCCCATAACTGAAGCTATAAGGCAGAGTGTTTCCTTGATAGGAAGCAGGTGCTGTTTGCAATTTTGCTTTTATTGATTCAACCTTCTCCACCACGTTATCCATCGTCATCTCTATAAACATAACGAGGAATTCATCACCGCCAAAGCGGCAGATAATATCGGATTCACGAACCGATGAGCTCAATTGCTGCGCGAAATCTACAAGCACCACATCCCCGCAAAGATGGCCATGCTGATCATTAATCTTTTTAAAGCGATCCAGGTCTATCAAGACCAAATGGAATGTTTCACCATAACGCTTGGCTCGCTTTTGATGTATTGCAAATAATTCATCAAAATATCTGCGGTTGAATAAGCCCGTCAAGCTGTCATGTCGTGCCAGAGCAATATTTTTTTCATACAGGAATTGCCGATTGAGGGTCTGGATTATTTGGCTGCGAACATATTCCATAACAAACAGGTCCGTTTCATCAAAGGCGCCGACACTGCGGCTGCCGACAGTGATAAATCCGATAAGTTTGCCTTCGTTGATAATAGGCGCGCCGAGCAGTGAGCGTATTTTCAGATGCTTCAAGATAGCATGCGATTCAATATTTTTGTGCTTGGTAAATTCTTGGATATCGTCTATATGGAAACAGCAGTTCTGATTTCCCGCCATGGCATGCCAGACTATCGATTTATCCAACTCCATGACCACAGTGTTTTCCCATTCGCTAAATAATCCGTTGGCCGCCACCAATTTCAACTTACCTGCGCCGTCAAGCATAAGGAAATTACCACCTTCAGCCGATTTCATCGCTGAAACGATGCAGTCGAGGACAATTGTGTAAAACTGTTCGGAGCTATTGAGATCAATGGCCGCACGGTTTATTTCCATGATCGCATCTTTGATACTTGTTATCCTTTGCAACCTCTTTTCTATCTGGACGCGATCGCTAATATCGTTGATGATGCCAATCATTCCGGTTACCTCCCCCTCTTTGTTGAGCACCACTGATTTATTGAAGATCACGTCGTGATTCTCGCCATCGGCTGAATGTACTTTTGTTTGATAAATCTGAGGTAAGCGCTTGTCAAGAAGATCCAGATCGGCTTGGTGATAAATATCCGCCAGTTGCGGGGGAGACAATTCAAATACTGTCTTTTCAAGGATCTCCTTTCTTGACTTGCCCAGATATTTTTCAAAGGCTTTATTACAATGTCGATACACAAGTTCAGCATCCTTGAAAAATACAGGGCTTATCAGTGCATCCAAAAGGGTATTGATAAAATTAAGTTGGTTTTCAAGCTCTAATTGCAGCGATTTCCAATTAGTGATGTCCTGAGCTGTGCCAACCGCCCGTTCGAGTTCCCCATTCGCTCCCAAGAAAAAGAGCACGGAAAGCGTTTTCCATATCGGATGGCCTTGAGAATCAAAAATATTAATCTCATGTTTTTCACTGCAGGCTTGATCTGCCGTCAAATCATTGCCCCGAGAAACTATCAATGTCGATATTTTTTCGGCCAAGATCTGTAAGTTTTGCTCGTTCGGTTCATTTTCTAGCGTATAGAAGTCGACGTCCCCCGAATTTGCTTGCCATTGCCAGAACAGGAGATCACTTTCGGCTCCGGAGAGCTTGATGAAATCCACTAAAGGATCCGGTAGTGGCCCATCTAACATCTGATGGATTTGGATGAAATTTTCAGTCTTATCTACTGCTGGTTTCTTGTTTTTTTCCATTTTCAAATTTCTCCAATCAACCAGTTCGGAACTGTCACACCAATTTTCAGCGCTCGCTGCTGATTAATGCCGATTTAGTATCGACCAGTTTATAAGCCGCTTTGGCGCTTTTTATAAAGCGCAAAGGGTCACTTTGCGGGTTGGTTTTGGCAGCGGCCGTTTAAGCATCTTAGATATAGCATAACAGTTAATTGTGCAGTTAACTGTTAAAAACATTGGACGTATAGCCCACTTTTTAGCTATTTATTGGCGGGCAAATAACGCGCTATCGGTAGCGTATTTTTGAATAATATCATCGGGCAGTCTCATCACTTTTACTTAGCCACTGCGCCCTGTCGTATTGAATTAAGGTTACCTCTGTTTAGTGGCTTTACAGCCAACATAGCAGATCGCTAACAGCTTAAGAAGTTGTTGCCGCCACACCTTTGCTGTCATTGCTTGCGATCCATTAATGTTGGCAATTAGCAATGAAATCCCCGAGGGCTTACTGCCGACTTATTTAACACCTCATTAACATCACGATAACATTGTTTGTTTTAAACAATTTTGGCACTCATGAACCCACTAATTTATTGTTCCCAACAGACCGAATCCATCATAAATAAACACTAACAAAATTTACAATAAAGACATAAAAAACAGTCGGATGGATAAATATTATTCATGTAAAACAAACAAAATATCGGCGCACTGGAGGTCCTATTTTCGTGTTACTGCCTTACAGATGTAGAGCAGCCAAATCTTTCCATTTGCTCAAGAATAACTGCTATATGATTCGTTTATCCTCCATATATTGTCGGATTAATTTGCATATAGAAACAAAAAAAACATTCAACTCATTTAAAATCAAAGAGTTGGAGGTATGGCATGTTGTTTGCAATTATCTCAATGAAAATGATACACAAACAAGCTAAATTATATGGAGAAATATTAATGACTAATTTGAAGGAACAACTCATATTAAAAGGAACATCAATGATCCATTTTTTAAGTCAGTTAAAAAACAGAATTGTCGTACTACCGCTCACGGCTTGCGCAATTGCCCTCTCACCAATTCAGGCTGTGTCTGCGCCAATTACCGATTTAAACGGAGTGGATGTTACAGGCTGTTTGTACTTCTTTTCCACCTGCAACTCCTCTAACAACGATTTCTTAAGCGATACTGCAGTAATAGGCAGCGGAACAGAATTCGACACTGGCAACAGAAACGTAGTTTGGCCCTGGTGGATGACCGCCGACTTCGATCAAAACACGCTAACCGTAGAGTATTTTGCTACATCTACCAGTATGGCCAGTACCAACCTATGGTTCGAGCTGGATCTAGCCACGATCGGTCAAAAACTGGACAGCGTAACTCTGCGTTCTGGCGATCTATTGCCGGTAAACAATTACAACTTTTTGGACGATAAAATATCTATTTTTGTTGATAGTCAGAGCATAAATAATCAAACTCGCTTGGCTGTTTTCGATATTACAACGGTGGCAGTGCCCGCTCCTACCGGCTTGCTGATATTTTCGCTTGGTCTACTTGCTATTGCCCTGCGACGTCGTACGTAAGAAAGGTAATGTAATTTCTTATTACACCGGCGATTAACTTCGCCGGATCCCTCATAGCCCTAATAGTTAGACAACATTTTCTTAACTCAAAAATTCCCTCACTAACTATTCAAAGCAATTTTTTGGATCACGTTAAGAACGTGATCCAAAAAACGGAGAGAGATAAAATCAGGGATATTTAGCATTGCGTAATTGAGGACTACAAACTTTTTTACCGAATCACCAATTAATACCTACTATATAACCCGTGTTTTATTTACATAACAGGAGGTAGGTATGACGTAATCACGCTTTTCGTTTATTTCACTGCCGCTGCACCAGATAAAATAAATCCTTTAAATTAAACCACTTACGACATAATAGCTATTATCAATGAATTGGATTAGTGTATAGACAAACTCTCCCTGATCATCGCAATGCGAGAGGGTTTATATACGAAAAACTACGGCTTATTAACTTTTATTCGCTGGGATAGCTTTTTTGACATAGACATCAAAACGGTTTTTCTTAGTTTTAATACTCATGCTCGGTTTTTTATCATTTAAAAAAGGAGCGTAATCTGGACGTTTAACCACGACGCGATAACGCGCTGCGTTTAATGCAACGTCTAACAGATCACCCGCGTCTAAATCAGCCCCGACCACACCTTGGAAAACACGCATCTCTTTCTTAACTAATGCAGATTTTTTTTTATGCGGAAACATTGGATCTAAATAAACGACATCAGTTTGATGCTCTTTAAGATATTCGTAGCCCGAGCCAAAATGTAGTTGCATACGCTGTTGCATCCAACCCCCTATCTCAAGATTCAAATAAGCGCGCTCTAAGCCATCTTCAAGCAGTGCCGCTGCAACAGGTGAACGTTCAACCAGAGTGACATTACAGCCTAATGATGCGAGTACGAATGCATCCCGACCTAACCCCGCTGTTGCATCAATAACATCAAGATTCACCCCGGATTTAAGCCCGATTGCTTTGGCTATTGACTGCCCTTTCCCACCGCCAAATTTTCTCCGATGAGCGGCCCCGCCCGAGACAAAATCAACAAACACCAAGCCTTGCTTGGGATCGTCGACCTGTTCAAGCGCTAAATGTTCAGGTAAAAGGTGTAATTGAAAGCTGTCACTGTGAGTGCCTAAAAAGCCCCATTTCTCGCGTAACATTTTAGCTTTATCGCGCAATTCTCTCTCATTACAAATTAAAGGAATATTGATATTCATTGATTCTCAACTAAGCGATGATGATTTAAACATAAAAAAAAACCAGTCAATAGACTGGCTTTTTCTTACAGATTAACTTTTATAAAGGGGTGACGATATATAAGAGATCACCGCTCGATACCTGCTGCCCGTTTGCATTGATTATACGCTCGACACGGAACTTAGTATCAGCATCATATAACACGGCATCTTGACGGTTAAAGCTGGCAAGTGTGATTGGCGAAAACATTTTCATCGCTTCCATCAGACCGACTGTTTGCTCAACCGTAACAATATCACCTTCATGGACAAAGTCAGGCTCTGCGGGCGAAGATGCGCGGTAGAAAATGCCTGCACTTTGTGCAAGTACTTTAAGTTCATTAGTACCATCAACTTGAATCGATAGATCACCGCCACCCGATGAAGCAGAAGCTTCCATCTCATCAATCATCACTTGTTGATCCAACTCGGCCATGAATTTTGGCAGATAGGTTGTATCGTAAACACCGTTCAGGAAGGTTTCATCCTTTAAGATACGTTGTAATAGAGGAATATTGGTTGCTATCCCTTTGATAACCACCTTATCCAAGAACTTCAGTAACTTTTTAACCGTATCATTACGATCTTTGCCGTGACAGATAAACTGTGCAACTAGACTGTCGTAATAAGGAGAAACCTCTTTTCCTGCTGCAATCATTGACATCACTTCGACATCATCCTGCTCAGGAATAACACACTCAAGCACAGTACCCGGATGTGGCAGTAGCTGCATAATGCCCTTATTATCAATAACCGCTTTCTCTGCCGTTACCCGCACTTCAATCGCATAACCTTTCTTAGCCGGTTTTAGATCCGCAATACTCTTACCTGATGCGATATCATACTGCGCACTTACAATATCAATACCCGATGTTACTTCCGTAACCGGGTGCTCTACTTGTAAACGGGTATTCATCTCCATGAAGTAAATGGAATCTTCATCCAGATCATAAATAAACTCAACGGTACCCGCGCCCATATAATCAACGGCATCAGCGAGTGCTGCTGTGTACTGCAGTGCTAATGCTTCAAGTTTAGCAGGCAGCATGGTTGATGCCGACTCTTCAACCACTTTTTGATTATTACGTTGCACTGAACAATCGCGAATTCCCAGCACTTTAGTATTACAGTGTTTATCACGCAGTAGCTGCACTTCGATATGACGCAATGAGGTGATATATTTTTCCAGGTAGAGATCGCCATTACCAAAAGCACCACGCGCTTCAGCAGAAACCTGGCTAAAGCCAGCAAACATATCTTCCGCTTTCTCGATAACCAGGATACCTTTACCGCCGCCGCCATTTACCGCTTTAAGCAGTACCGGATAACCAATACCATTAGCAATATCAAGCGCTTGCTCTGCGCCAGAAAGAATACCATGACTGCCGGGTACAACAGGAACGCCGTTATCCTGCGCAGTTTTGATTGCATTGGACTTATTACCCATAGTTAACATGCTGGTCATGCTTGGACCGACAAAGTTAATACCATGACTAACGCATAAATCAGCAAAATGCGGGCTTTCAGATAAGAAACCGATACCCGGATGGAGCGCATCAACCTCTTCATACTCGGCAACTTTTAATACTGAACTTGCATTCAGGTAACTTTCATCCGATGTATTACCCCCTAAACAAACCAGTTTATCACCTTGACCCAGCATATCAGCAGGGACAGATTTCATATCAGGATCAGATGCAACCAGTACCACACTAATACCGTTATCTTGTGCTTTACGGATTAATTTAACAGCAGTACAGCCGCGTGCATGGATCAGCACTTTTTTAACTGGCACCATCAAATTACGCGGATCAGCTTGAGAGAAGTCATCGCCATTAATATCACAAACAGGCACAAACCCGGTCAATGCACGTTGAATCGTCTGTTCAATGGTAATTTCCGGCATTGGCATGTTTTCATCAATGTCACGTAATTTATCATTAAGATCATCAGAGAATGGATTAACCACTAAACCATCCATCGCACCCGACACGCGTGACAGGTAATTAGATAAAGTTGAAGTGGATGGTAAATAATCGGGCACAACCATTTGCCCGGCAAACGGCATATTGGTACCAGATAGGTAATAGGTCTGCGCCATTGGATGGGTAACAAAACTCGCTTGTGCCCCCCCAGTACAATCACCGTAACCAAACATAATCACAGGCAGATCATTATCGCGAATAAAACGGGTCATACGGTCATTAACTACCGCCATTGAGAACAGCGCTGCGGCTCCCTCTTTGGTTTGCATTCCGCCTGAACTGATAAAAGCAACAACAGGTAAATGTTGCTCGGCACATTTCACTAACAAGGCACAGAATTTCTCTGCACTTGCCATATCAAAGGCGCCCGCTTGGAATGATAAGTTAGAAACAGCCACACCAACACGCTGTTTTTGACCGCTTTGTAGTTTAAAATCAGCGATCCCCGCCACCAAACCACAAGGTCGAATATTTTTATCCAGCGCATCTTCAATAGATAAGCGAAACCCCGGAAACTCAAGTAAGTTAGCCGTCATTAAGTCTGCTTGCGACTCTTTAAAGTTAGTAAAGAATTTACCTAAAATAGCATCGTGCGAGTTATTCTTTTTATTCTTTTCTGCGCGTAGTACCGCCTGAATAAGCAGATCTTGGTAACCCATAGTGAGACGGTTCCAGAAATCTTTACGACGGCCGATACGCACCGGGTTAATTGCACCATTATATTCAGAAGCATCATCACGACTGTTGTAATAGGAAGGTAATATTTTTTCGAACAGATAAGTTAGGATAACAAATAAACTTGAGTTCATTTGCGGCGCGCCAATACTCTTCCACTCTTCAACCTTAGCTAAAATTTCACCACGATCACTTTGATTCGTGAAGTAACGTAACCATGCATTGAATGTTATTTTAAGCTGGTCATAATCATCATCGCTGACTTTGCTTAATGCTCCTTTTAATGAGCTGCGCACTAACGATGATACGGATTCACGCGATAACTCTTTGGTTGCCATCGCTTCCTTGGCAATCGACGCAAGGTTACCCATGGTATTGTCATATAACGCATTAAAGACCAGCATATGACGACAATGTACAAGGAAAAATTCGCGTGTTTCTTTATGGGTCACAACGTCAATCGTTGTTAACTCACTCAGCTCAGGCCAGGAATCAGTCATAGGCACATTTTTTTCATCTTCAAGGTGCGCTATTAACGCTCTGAAGTTATTTTCAGCACTGCTTTTCCAACGATTGTATAAAGACCAAGTTAGATTAATTAAGAGAGCACTTCGCGCATGATCATAATTTTCCAGCGGCTCACCCAAAATCAACTTGGTAAACAGATTGCGCTCAACGCTTTTATCTTCACGTTTTGCTAAGAATGATTTCCAGTTTTTATTGAGTTTATCGTCATAAATAAGCTTATCCGGGTTGTTTAACCAGTTTACAAAAACTTGTTTGCGATCCGCTTCAATACGCGCTTTAAGATCACCTTCAGGCGTAGTCAGCTTCGATAAACGGCCATACTCACCTTTTTGAATCGCTTTAATACGCGAACGTAACGTAAGGTAACGCATATAACGATAGGTTGTTCCAAATGCGTTATTATGCACAGTAGGATTTTTCGCGATAAGGTGCGCATTTTCAGATGCATTTTCAACCGCCAATAATTTGCTCGACGGCTCTAAATAACGCGTCAAACTGCGATTATAGTGTTCTAAAATATCCGGATATTTACGTAAAAATTTAACCGAAGTGGATTCTATCGAAAGGATACTTGAAACCAGCGCTTTTTGCAGATTATGCTGGCGCTCATCTTGATCGACAGGCGAGTAATCAACGATTCCGTCAATACAACCCGTTTCATATAACTCTTCCGGAGAGACGCCGACAGATTGCGCACATTCCTGCCAAGACAGGTTATATTTACGCGCAATACTTTGTAACCCTTTAGGTTGGATAGTATTAAAGATACCGTCACGTACAGAGAGCAAAATATTTGCTGTCGCTAATGGAATAGCACCACCAGAATAACCAACACCCACAACAACGCCCACTGTCGGCACATCTACATTGGCACTTTCAGTGATCATTTGGGAAATACTATGTGCTTGATTCTGGCTATTGGCCACTTCGCCAGCATCCGCTCCCGGGGTATCAATTAAATAGACAATCGGCAGTGACAGATCCGCAAATTTACGAATCGCTTTACTCGCGGCTAAATGATGTTCAGGCATCCATGCGCCATTGTTTGAACTACGCTCCTGCCCAATGATACCGATACGGCGTGTATAACCACCAAAATCCAGTTCCATTTCCGCACTATAAAATGCGCCATTTAACTGCTCAGTAATAATTTTGCCATTAAAACCTGCGACAATACTTTTCACACCCGGCCGTTTATTATCTTCTGCGGGTTGCACTGTGCGCGCAATATAGGCGTCAACATCTAGTTTTTGAATCGTCAGCAGATTTGCTTGAATGCGTTTACGATCAATCAAGCCCTCTAAACGTTCGGTATTTGATGGTAATGAGTTGTCCGGAAATAGAGAGAAGTCTTTAGCGATATGCTCTGCGTGAAGAAATAATGGATCAGCAATATGATTCGCTTCAAACGGAGAAGAAGGTTTCCCTTGCATACAATACCCTTACAAAATAGTGATATAAAAAAATATTCGATAAAACCCGCTAATTTACAACTTATTAACTTATGATTCCACTGTTGATTATCGTAGTAGTGAAATCATAGGGTAATAAATCGTATTCTGTGAGATTTAAACAACAATTAGCTCAAATATTAGACGGCGCTGCGCTTAAGTCTGAAAAAACAACAAAATAGCAGCGCTAATATTAGAATTATCGACTAACGCATATAGTTTTCCGGCAGCTCAACTTGCGCCACCCCCGTTTCAACCGCTGCACGTGCAACCGCACCCGCGACCTCTTTTAATAAACGCGGATCCATAGGTTTGGGAATAATATAAGTTGTACCAAAGGTTAACGATGCTACGCCACTGGCTTTAAGTACGGAGTCAGGAACTGGCAGCTTAGCGATTTCACGAATAGCATGAACAGCCGCCACTTTCATCGCATCATTAATTTCCGTTGCACGCGCATCTAATGCGCCACGGAAAATAAACGGGAAGCACAGCACGTTATTTACCTGGTTAGGATAATCACTACGCCCTGTTGCCATAATAAGATCATCACGGACAGCGTGTGCTAATTCAGGTTTGATCTCAGGATCTGGATTTGAACATGCGAAAATCACTGGATTTGGCGCCATTAATTTAACATCATCAGCAGATAAAAGATTAGGACCGGAAACACCGACAAACACATCCGCGCCTGTCATTACATCTTGTAGCGTACGTTGGTCGGTATTATTGGCAAAACGTTGTTTATACTCATTGATATCATCGCGACGTGTATGGATCACACCTTTACGATCTAACATGTAGATTTTTTCACGTAACGCGCCACATTTGATAAGCAGCTCCATACAAGCAATAGCGGCAGCCCCTGCGCCCAAACAGACAATTTTTATTTCTTCAATTTTTTTACCCTGAATATCCAAGGCGTTGATCATAGCAGCTGCAGTTACAATCGCAGTACCGTGCTGATCATCATGAAAGACAGGAATGCTACAGCGCTGTTTTAACGCCTTTTCAATTTCAAAGCACTCTGGCGCTTTGATATCTTCAAGGTTAATACCGCCGAAAGTATCCGCAATATTAGCAACCGTATTAATAAACTCTTCAGGCGTGCGGTGTTTAACTTCAATATCAATCGCATCGATATTCGCAAAACGCTTAAATAACAGCGCCTTACCTTCCATTACAGGTTTTGATGCTAGCGGGCCTAAGTTACCTAAGCCTAAAATTGCAGTACCGTTTGTGATCACAGCAACTAGATTACCCTTTGCAGTGTATTTATAAACATCATCAGGATTAGCCGCAATTTCACGTACTGGCTCAGCAACGCCCGGGCTATAAGCCAGTGACAAATCCTCCGCCGTTTCCGCAGACGTTGTAATTTCAATACTAATTTTACCTGGTTTTGGCAAGGCATGATAATCAAGCGCTTGTTGGCGTAAATCTGACATTTATAAATTCCATTGTTGTAAAGAGCACTAAAACAAAACGTGATGATAGTCAAATATTGAACAGATTTATAGTTTTAATTTATTTCAAGGCAATATTTGCGCGGGATGGTAGAGGGTTAATTTAGCTTGACCACGTGTGAAAAATAACTTTCCTGTTAGTAACAATTTGTCATGCAATAAAAAATTCACATTGTTTTTTTTGAATACTTTCAACTGACTTGGGTGAATTATCACCTCGAGTTTTCTATCGAGCTTAAATCTAAGCGCGCCCCTCTCCTCCTTTAAGTCGCTCACTCTGCCACTTATATAGACATAGCCCTTATCGCTTTCCTTTAAATTTGCTGCCGCGAGTGGCTTAAAGTCAGACCAGATACCTTTGCGACGTAAACGCGCCTGCTTTTCTGCTGTTTGAAAGCATTGCCAGAAACGGTCGTTTTTACCAATAACCCAATGTGCTGCTAGCCCGGATTGTAGTTGTAATAACGCTAAGTTACGCCCTGTCTTACTATAAACATACGCCAGTAAACGCCCGTATTTATCTGTTTTGCTTTTATCAAAGACCAAGTGCAGCTTATCGCCTGCTCTTATATAGCGCTGCAGCAGTTCCTTAGCTTCTAGCGCATAGGGCTCTGATCTGCTTTTATGACGGTGGTTTATTTCCGGGGTATTGATGCCGATAAAGCGCACTAAGCGGCCATTTTCTAAGGTCACGGTATCGCCATCATTAATCTCTTTTAAGGTAACGGTTTGATCCCAGCCAACATGCGGGCAAGAAGCAAATAATGAGAAAGAAAATAGCGTGAGAAAAAGAAGAGAGAATAAACGCACAATCATTACCCGAATGAATTAAGTTGCTTTTACTGTAGGCTAAAATAAAAAAACTTTCACGAGGCACGATCCACTCTAAAACCTTATTACAGCACACAGACACCTCGCAATAGCGCCTTAATTCTTTGTCTTACTTGTTACAAAAAACTCCATTTTTGTGTGGTTAATAGCTGACAATTTCACTGGTTAATTTCAATAATTAAAATAACTCCTTTATATACAACAAGTTAAATAAGTAGACGAACTTGGTATAGCACCTGCAATTAGCTAATCGGAACAACAATTTATTATTTTATCTATACAACAGGAGTAAGTGATTATGGCTATTCGTCAATGTGCAATTTATGGTAAAGGTGGTATCGGTAAATCTACTACAACACAAAACCTTGTAGCAGCATTAGCTGAATTAAAGCAAAAAGTGATGATTATCGGTTGTGATCCTAAAGCCGATTCTACTCGCCTTATCCTCCATTCTAAAATGCAAAACACTATTATGGAGATGGCAGCTGAAGCGGGCTCTGTTGAAGATATAGAGTTGGAAGATGTATTACTTACAGGTTACGGCGACGTAAAATGTGTTGAATCAGGCGGCCCTGAGCCAGGTGTAGGTTGTGCTGGTCGTGGTGTTATCACGGCGATCAATTTCTTAGAGGAAGAAGGTGCGTATACCGAAGATTTAGACTTCGTATTTTATGACGTACTTGGGGACGTGGTATGTGGTGGTTTTGCGATGCCGATTCGTGAAAACAAAGCGCAGGAAATCTACATCGTTTGTTCTGGTGAGATGATGGCAATGTATGCGGCTAACAATATCGCAAAAGGGATTTGTAAATATGCCAAAACAGGCAGCGTACGTTTAGCCGGTCTTATCTGTAACTCACGTAATACAGCGCGTGAAGATGAGCTGATTATGGAACTCGCATCGCAAATGGGTACGCAAATGATCCATTTTGTACCGCGTGACAATATCGTGCAACGTGCTGAAATTCGTCGTATGACAGTGATCGAATATGATCCAACTTGTGCTCAAGCCGATCAATACCGCACGCTCGCTAACAAAATCATCAATAACAAAATGTTTGTTGTTCCAACGCCAATCACTATGGATGAGCTGGAGGAACTGCTAATGAATTTCGGTCTGATGGATGAAGAAGACGAAACGGTTATCGGTAAGACAGCAAAAGAACTTGCTGACGAAGCAGCTGCTGCAGCTTAACAACGACTAAGGGGGCTTTTATGACTAGCATTAAAGAGCAAAATGAAAAAATGATCCAAGAGGTACTTGAGGTATATCCTGATAGTGCCAAGAAAGATCGCGCAAAACACTTAGGCGTTAGTGATAGTAGCTGCAGTAGTAGTTGTATTACAGCCAACCGCAAATCTCAACCAGGCGTCATGACCGCTCGTGGTTGTGCCTATGCCGGCTCTAAAGGGGTTGTATTTGGCCCCATTAAAGACATGATTCATGTCAGCCACGGCCCGGTGGGCTGTGGTCAATACTCTCGCGCTGGACGCCGTAATTACTACACAGGCAAAACAGGTGTAAACAGCTTTGGTACGATGAACTTTACTTCAGATTTCCAGGAGAAAGATATCGTTTTTGGTGGCGATAAAAAACTCGCTATCGTGATGGATGAGCTGGAAATACTATTCCCACTGTCCAAAGGTGTTTCAATTCAATCGGAATGTCCGGTTGGTTTGATTGGTGATGATATCGAAGCTGTTGCTAAAGAAGCACAAGCTAAAACAGGTAAGGTTGTTGTACCGGTTCGTTGTGAAGGTTTCCGCGGCGTTTCCCAATCATTGGGTCACCATATCGCTAACGATGCAATGCGCGACAAAATGATTGATAACCGTGAGAACGATGACACCTTTGACGGTACACCTTACGATGTCGGTTTAATCGGCGATTACAATATCGGCGGTGATGCTTGGTCAACACGTTTATTACTTGAAGAGATTGGTCTGCGCGTGATATCGCAATGGTCAGGTGATGGCACAGTGTCTGATATTGAGCTCAACTGTAAAGCCAAACTTAACTTAGTACATTGTTACCGTAGCGTTAACTACATTGCTCGTCATATGGAAGAAAAATATCACATTCCCTGGCTTGAATTTAACTTCTTTGGTCCGACTAAAATTGCAGCTTCACTGACCGAAATTGCATCTAAATTTGATCAGACTATCCAAGAGAAAGCCAAACAAGTGATTGCTAAATATGATGCGCAATGGCAAGCCGTTGTTGCTAAATACAAGCCACGCCTGGAAGGCAAAAAAGTGATGTTATATGTGGGTGGCCTGCGTCCCCGTCATGTGATCGGCGCTTATGAAGATCTGGGTATGGAGGTTGTCGGTACTGGCTATGAATTTGGTCACAACGACGATTATGACCGCACACAGCCAGATATAAAAGATGCAACATTGATTTATGACGATGTAACAGGTTATGAATTTGAAGAGTTTGTTAAGAAGATCCAACCAGACTTAATTGGCTCGGGTGTAAAAGAGAAATACATATTCC
>NZ_JBLIEK010000055.1:0-23829 GCF_047632995.1 Psychromonas sp. | reverse complement strand
TTAAATCATCAGGACAATATCTACTTAGCCTCATCAAATCAACATTTTAAGTAACAGTTTAGTAAATTATTGATTTGATAAAGGTGTTAACGTGATACTTGTCCCATTTTAAAAAAAGATCATAACCTATTAATTTATAAGTGAAATTTATCCTCCCAAAATATAACCTACAGGGTGATACCTATCCGCTGATAAAATAGAGGAATGACACCATTTGGTAATTAAATCCAAATCTTTTTATCTTTACTGGTAAGTGTTTCTTATCTGATGGGAATTAAGCAGAGATATGATCACGGAAATTGAATGATAGTTGATATGTTTAGTTAGCATGATATTACTAGAAAACGGGCAATGAAAGGGCTGCCGAGGTTTAACTGCGGGTGGTATACAAAATTTAAAAATCTAAGCGAAATGGAGAGCAGGAGAGATTTAGCTCTCATCATATTGTTTATTACTAAGCAGAAACAAAAAAACCCACTGCAAGCAGTGGGTTTTTTCGATAATGTGGCGGAGGAGGAGAGATTTGAACTCTCGGAGAGCTATAAACCCTCGCTGGTTTTCAAGACCAGTGCATTCAGCCGCTCTGCCACCCCTCCGGAACGAGGCGCATATTAAACAAGTTTACCTAAAAAGCCAAGCATCTTTTGCCATTTATTTTAAATTTAATGATTTAAGTAAATTTTTCCTTTTATTAACAGCCAATCCCCATTATATTTGCACCTACTCTAGCCATTCTTTAATCGTTTGAGCAGTGCATTTATTTTAAGGTTTTATTTTTATGTTTCAAAACAATCCATTGCTTAATCAATTAAAAGAACAAATTCAAGAAAATACCCCTAAACGTCAGGGGGTTGTTAAGGCGACCGAGCGCGGTTACGGTTTTTTAGAAACGGATAAGGGCAAACGATTTTTTATTCCGCCCAATCAGATGAAAAAAGTGCTGCACGGGGATCGTATTAATGCCTATATACGCGAGAATGGCGACAAATCAACAGCCGAACCAAACCGGTTAAATAAAACAGGCACAGATATCTTTATCGCCCGCCTAATCATTCAGAATCAGCGTATCTCAATACAGCCAAACAATCCGCTTCTTAAAGGCTTCTTTAAAATTAAGGGTGGGCAAGCTCTGGCGGCACAAGGATACAAAGATGGCGACTGGGTCAAAGTTAAATTATTAAGCCATGCATTAGAAAGTAATGGTTTTTTAACGCAAGTCATTGAAAAAGTAGCCGATGCCAACGATCTGTTCGCATATCGTCTGATCACTGTTGCGACCCATAATCTACCCGATAAAGCGCCTGAATTTGATCACCCTTGGCAAGTTATCGACCCCTCTCTTGAACGTGCTGATTTAACTAAATTACCTTTTTTCACCATTGACGGTGCTAACACCCAAGATATGGATGATGCACTTTATATCGAAGAAAATGACAATGGCTGGAAGTTAACCGTTGCCATTTCCGATCCCTCTGCTTATGTACCTGAAAACAGTGAGATGGATAAAGAAGCGAAACGACGCGCTTTTACTCTTTATCTGCCCAACTTTAACGTGCCTATGCTGCCGCGTGATTTAAGTGACAGTCTTTGTTCATTAAAAGAGGGGGAAAAACGAGCCACCCTATGTTGCTCCATGCAAATTAACAGTGACGGCAAGATAGAGGGTGAACCTGCCTTCTACGCGGCGTGGATCAAATCCTATTATCGCCTTAACTATACGGATGTTTCCAATTATCTGGAAAACGAAGAGTTGACCGCCGATTTATGGAAACCTAACCAGCAACTGGCCGAGCAATTACAAACGTTAAATAACGCATCGATAAAACGATTACAGTGGCGCAGTGATAATAATGTGGTCTTTAAGAGTCAACCTGATTACACCTTAAAGCTAAATAACAAAGGTGAGGTTTACGAAATATTATGCGAGCCAAGACGCAGTGCAAACCGCCTGGTCGAAGAATCAATGATTGCGGCAAATATTTGCGCGGGTGATTATTTGGCTAAACATAAACAGCAAGGCGTGTTTAATACTCATTCAGGCTTCGCTTCCGACCGTCTGCAAAAAGCGGTGTCACTGCTTGCTGACTACGGTATAGAGACGGATGTTGAATCATTGGCAACACTGGCCGGTTATACAAAAATTCGTCAGCAAACTGGCGCGCTACACAACGCTTATCTGGATCATAGATTACGTAAGCTGCTGACTTATGCTGATACAAAAAGCAGCCCTGAAGCGCATTTCACGATCGGCGTGCCACATTACGCGACCTGGACCTCGCCAATTCGTAAATATGGCGATCTGCTTAACCATCGTTTAATCAAATCTATTTTATTAAATGAGAAGAGTATCGATATTGATAAAGATATAGGTATCTTACTTAATGAAAAACGTAAGTCACAACGTCTTGCCGAGCGGGATGTTAATAATCAACTGTACAGTCAGTATCTTAAAAGCCAAGAACAGTCTCAATGGCGTTACAAAGCAGAGATATTTGATATTGTTAAAGCGGGTCTTCGTGTCAGAGTGCAGGAAAATGGCGCGACCTTCTTTATTCCCTGCAGTCTGCTTTGTAAAGAGAGTAAAGATGCCAAGCTTATCGACTGTAATAGTGAATTAGGCAGAGTGATTATCGCAGAGCAGACCGAACTGCAGCTTGGCGATGTTATTGATGTGATGCTTAATAACGTTAAAGTTGAAAGTTCACAGTTAATCGGAAAACTGGCCGATCCGCTTGTCGTTTCATAAAAAATACAATTGAAGTTAAGTTGTTTTTTATAACTTAACTTCAATCGCTTACCCGCCGTATAAATCCACATAAAGTTCGCGGTTAAGAAAACCCTGCAGTTATGCTAGAATCCCCGATCACATTACACCACACAAAGCAAGTTAGGCAAAAATAATGAGTATTGATTTACTGCAAGCTGAAAGACCCCTTTTCTCCTATCCAAAATTCCAAGCAAGGTCTGAAAAAGCTGCGCCGTTTTTGCCAATGTCGCGTCAAGAGATGAAAAAACTCGGCTGGGACAGTTGCGATATTATCTTAGTTGTCGGTGATGCCTATGTCGATCACCCGAGTTTCGGTATGGCAGTGATTGGCCGTACACTTGAAGCACAAGGTTACCGCGTCGGTATTATTGCACAGCCCGAATGGCACAATAAAGATGCCTTTATGGCCCTTGGTAAACCGAATCTGTTCTTTGGTGTTTCTGCCGGAAATATGGATTCTATGATCAACCGTTATACCGCTGAACGGCGCATGCGCCATGATGATGCCTATACGCCAGACAATGAAGGTGGTAAACGCCCGGATCGCGCGGTGCTTGTTTATACTCAGCGCTGTAAAGAAGCCTATAAAAGCGTGCCGGTTGTAATCGGCGGTATTGAAGCCAGTTTACGCCGTATTGCGCATTATGATTACTGGTCAGATAAAGTACGCCGCTCGGTTATTCTCGATGCGAAAGCGGATATTCTTTTATACGGCAATGCCGAGCGCCCGCTGCTGGAAGTGGCTTATCGCCTCTCACAGGGTGAGCAGATCAAAGAGATGCAGGATATCCGCGGTACGGCTGTGTTAACCAAAGAAGCGCTGCCAAATTGGGATGGGATTGATTCACGCAAGGTCGACCAACTGGGCAAGATAGATCCTATTATTAACCCTTACGCCGATATTAATGTTGCCTGTGCGACGCAAAAACTGGCAGATCAGTCGCTCAATGAAGATCCGACTGAGGTTATTACTATTCAGCCGGAGCAGTATCGTCCTGCCAAGAAAAAACCGTGGGAAAACACCTATATTCAGCTGCCGAGTTTTGAAAAAGTCAGTCAAGATAAAGTCTCATATGCACATGCCTCGCGTATTATGCATCAGGAAACAAATCCGGGCTGTGCACGCGCCTTGGCACAATATCACGGTGAACGTCTGGTGTGGATCAATCCACCCGCCTATCCGCTCACCACAGAAGAGATAGATAGTGTTTTTGGTCTCCCTTATCAACGTGTGCCGCACCCCTCATATGGCGAGGCAAAAATCCCCGCTTACGATATGATCAAGTTTTCGATTAATATTATGCGTGGCTGCTTCGGTGGCTGTACATTCTGCTCAATAACAGAACATGAAGGTCGGGTGATACAAAGCCGCTCTGAAGATTCGATTATTAAAGAGATAGAAACAATTCGCGATAGCGTCCCCGGCTTTACCGGTGTTATTTCTGATTTAGGCGGCCCGACAGCCAATATGTACCGTCTTAAATGTAAAAGTCCGAAGGCTGAGCAGACCTGCCGCCGCTTAAGCTGCGTCTTCCCGGATATCTGCCATCATATGAATACCGACCATGAGCATACTATCAACCTGTACCGCCGTGCTCGTAAGCTCTCCGGTATTAAAAAGATATTAATTGCTTCCGGTGTGCGTTATGACATAGCGGTAGAAGATCCGCGTTATGTGAAAGAGCTGGTTGAACACCATGTGGGCGGTTACCTTAAAATAGCCCCTGAGCATACTGAAAAAGGCCCATTAGATAAGATGATGAAGCCGACCATGAGCAGTTATGAAGTATTTAAAGAGATGTTTGAAAAATACTCTAAAGCGGCGGGCAAAAAACAGTATCTGATCCCCTACTTTATCTCCGCACATCCGGGCACCACCGATCAGGATATGATCAATCTGGCACTGTGGTTAAAGAGCAATAATTTTAAATTGGATCAGGTGCAGAATTTCTATCCGTCACCGCTGGCGAATGCGACCACTATGTACCATACAGGGAAAAATCCTCTCCATAAAATATCTAAAGAGAGTGAAGAAGTGTTCACCGCAAAAGGCGGACGTCAGCGTAAACTACACAAAGCCATATTACGTTACCATGCGCCGGAAAATTGGCCGCTGATTCGTGAAACATTGAAGAAATTAGGGCTTGCACGCAAACTCATTGGTAAAGGTCCAAACCATCTGGTGCCGCCAGAATCGCGTAATGAGGCGCAGGGTATTGTCACGCAGACTAAATTTACAACCAACAATAAACCCACGCAGAGCGCAGTTACCCGGCATACCGGCTCAGCGCAGTTTAAGAAAAGTGCTGCCGGCAATAAAGCTGCTAAGACAGGCTCTGCAAAGGCAAAACTGGGCAGCAACAAACCGGTTGCATTAGATAGGGGGAAAACGGGCGCGAAGAAAGTGGTGAAGTTTACCACCAATAAATCGATGCCAAGATAGAGTTATTATCAAACCATAGTGAATAAAAAAGGGCTTTATTTAAAGCCCTTTTTTAATGGCTTGAATACCGCAATTAAATAGTAGAGCGACCTGTAAACGAATGTGACAGAGTGGTGCTATCGACATACTCCAGCTCCCCGCCCACCGGCACACCATGGGCAATACGGGTGACTTTAATGGCATATTTTTTAGCTATGCTGGCAATATAATAAGCGGTAGCTTCTCCTTCGACCGTCGGATTTGTGGCTAAGATAATTTCAGTAATATTCCCTGTACTTATCTGTTTTTCAAGCAGGGAGAGACCCAATTGATCGGGGCCGATACCGTCGAGCGGCGAAAGATGGCCCATTAAGACGAAATAAGTACCCGAGAAAAGTGCAGTTTGCTCTACCGCCAACACATCGACAGGCATTTCCACGACGCAAATCATGCCGCTCTCTTTACGTTTCTCATTGCTGCAAATTTCACAACAATCACGTTCGGTAAAGGTACGGCATTGCTGGCAATGGCCTATCTCATTAACCGCACGCTCTAGTACATTACTCAATTTCAATGCGCCTTGGCGATTTTTATCGAGCAGATGATAGACCATACGCTGCGCAGATTTAGGGCCAACACTTGGCAAAAACTGCAAGGCTTGCATTAATTCTTCGATTAGGGAAGGTGAGCTCATATTTAGACTTCTTATCAATTTAATTAGCAGGTAGCGCACTAATAGCGCCACACAGATTTTTATTTTAACATGCCTAGTCAAGTTATCAGGCAATAATTTTTACGCTTATGCACTTAAATAAGGTAAGAGAAACATAACTTGCCTTTTACTTAATGAACTTGGGCCGTGGAGCGACAAATTTGTCAAGAACAAACTTGAACATTGGAGTTTACGACAATGGCCTGAAAGGCGAAGGGCAGAAAACCCGAAGTAATTGAACGACAGTTCGATGTCATAAGCGGATAAGCTCTGCGCATCCTTTTTTCAGTCCACTTATGAAAAAGGCGGACTAAAGTCCGCGCCCCAAAAGCAGTCGCTTATTAGATGCTAAAGCTTACCTGAGTCATCTGCATAAGCACGTGAGTTTTTACTTAAGCCCCACTCAGGCGGCTCTATTTTGCATTAACTGTTAACCATTCTTTGACTTCATCGAAGGTACCGCTGAATTTTATTCTATCCGCCTTTTTAGAAAGTTGATATTGATACATAGGATCGTAGTAGTCTCGCAGAATCGGGGCAATCCAGTTAAGGTGCCCTTCACTACTGCCGCTGCTTAGCTGCTGTTTTAGCGCCGCATCCAAGACGCTGCTGAGCGCCTTAAATTTTTCAGCGCCGAGACGTTTGCGTATCCCGTAAAGACCGTGCTCAAGGTGTTCCTGATAAGCTTTCCAGCCGAGCTCAGCGCCCAGTGTCTGCGTAAATTGCTCACTCATTAAAGTACAATATTCATCACACAGTCTTTGTTCACGAATGGCCAGCGGATCATCCACCACCACCATAGAAGCCTGCTGCATACCAGCATACAGAGGCAGGGGCACATATAAACGGCCGATTGCCTTGCTTTCATCTTCAATAACCAATGAACTGCTTTGTTGTGAGAGGTTTATAATATCGACGGCAAGTTGATTTTCATAGCTAATCTGCCGCGGCTGCGCAGACACTTGTTTACCAAAACTTGAGCCGCGGTGATTGGCTCGCCCTTCAAGATCTAAACCATTGCGCAGTTCTTTAATTAACAGTGTTTTACCGCAGCCCGTATTACCGCCGATAATAGTTAACTTTTGTGTGCTCGCTTGCGCTATCTGTTCAATAAGAAAACGGCGTAACGCTTTATAACCGCCCGGCACAATATTAATATCAACGCCGATATCTTTAAGAAATTGAGCTGACAATCGTGAGCGCATCCCCCCTCTAAAACAGTACAGCCAAGCACTTGGGTTAGCCTTTTTAAACTCCGCCCATGCGCTAACGCGATTTTTTATATCCGATGCAACTAACTGATGTCCGAGTAAAACAGCGGCCTCTTGACCACTTTTTTTATAGCAGGTACCGACCTGTGCGCGCTCGCTATCTGTCATCAAGGGTAAATTGCAGCTACCGGGAAATGCACCCTGCGCAAACTCAACAGGCGCTCTCACGTCAATAAACGGGGTCTTGGAGAGGAACAATTCACGATATAATTGTGAATGATCCTGTTGTGATGCGGATTCGCTCTGTATCTCTATTGACTCATTCATTTTAGCGCACACTAATAACGGGTTGATCTGCTTTAGCGTTATCCATTTCACCTACCTGAAACAAGCTGACGCCGCCATTTTTGGCTGTTTCCAATAACAAGGGGGCCGCCTCGCGGGTAACAGAGATAAGTAAACCGCCGGAGGTTTGCGGATCGCATAAAATCGTTTTCTGCATTTCGCTAAGTGGCGACACCTGATGGCCGTAGCTGGCAAAGTTTCGCAGTGATCCGCCGGGTATACAGCCCTGTTCAATATAACTTTGCAGCGCCTCTAAGGTGGGAATTGCGGTAAAATCCAGTGCTGCGGATAAACCACTGCCATGACAAATTTCGCTCAGGTGACCCAATAAGCCGAAACCGGTGACATCGGTCATCGCATTAACACCTTCAATATAAGCAAAATCAGCGCCTATTTTATTGCTCTGGCACATAGTATCGCGCGCCAAGTTTTTGTGAGCGGGCTGTAACAATCCCTTTTTTTCTGCTGTGGTTAAAATACCGATACCCAGTGGTTTAGTCAAAAACAGCAAATCGCCCGCTTGCGCCTGGCTATTTTGCTTCACTTTATCTGTCGCAACTATTCCCGTTACCGCCAAGCCAAAAATAGGCTCCGGTGCATCAATGCTGTGTCCACCAGCCAAAGAGATCCCCGCTGCATGGCAAACCGCTCTGCCGCCATCGATAACGCGGGCGGCGATACTAGGATCTAATTTATTAATCGGCCAGCCAAGAATTGCAATCGCCATAATAGGTTTACCGCCCATTGCATAAATATCACTGATCGCATTGGTTGCGGCAATACGGCCAAAATCAAAGGGATCATCAACAATCGGCATAAAAAAATCCGTGGTGCTGATAATGCAGCTGCCGTTGCCAAGATCATAAACCGCCGCATCGTCTTTATTCTCATTGCCCACCAATAGATTGGGATCTTTAAAATCAGGCAGTGATGACTGCAATATGCTGTCTAATACTTGCGGGGAAATTTTACATCCGCAGCCTGCGCCATGACTGTATTGGGTTAGGCGTATATTGCTCTGTTCATGATCTACTGGCATATGTTCTCTCTCTGGAATTATTACGATTTACAGCAAGGCTGTCGAAAACGGCTTAACGCTTTATTTGTATTGAAATTCTCAGCCTGTTCAAAAATATCATTGTAGATTTTATCACGACAGATAGGTAGATAGTTGTATTTTATCAACATGGATACAACACATATTTTAAATCTGGATTTACGCTGATTGGGCCGTTATCAATAAAAACATTGTAAGTCGCTAACGATCCCATTAGGATTTTAAATTAACAGCCAATATTGTTTGGATCAAGCATTGGCTTTTTGCTATAAATAGACTGATTTTATAAAGAGTGGTAGTGATGCACATTTTAAACTTTGAAGCGTTTTTGGTCGCAATTACCATTTTAACATTAACACCGGGTCTTGATACTGCACTGGTTATCCGTAATAGTAGCCGCTCAGGACAGCTTGACGGGTATGTGACCAGTTTAGGAATCTGTTCGGGGTTGTTTGTGCATGCCCTGTTTTCTGCGCTCGGCATCTCTGCTATTTTATTGCAATCGGCTGAACTTTTTCAATGGGTAAAATGGATTGGCGCGGCCTATCTAATCTGGTTAGGCATTTCAGGTCTTTACTCTATCTACAAAGGTAATAATAAAATAGCGATAAGCGAGGCAAATCAGAGTCGATTTAGCGCGCCGCGTTCACTCAGGGAAGGTTTCCTCTCCAATGTTCTCAATCCTAAAACTGCGATTTTTTATTTAGCGTTTTTGCCGCAATTTATCGATCTTAATTATTCACCCGTTTTGCAGTCGTTAACCATGGCTGGTATTCATTTTTTAATCGCCATGATCTGGCAATGCGGCTTAGCGGTTGCCGTTAATTCAGCTAAAAAATTATTTAAAAGTAATGCAATGATAAGTTGGATGGAGGGGATGACGGGTATGGTGCTCATTTTATTAGGCGCAAAGTTACTGCTATCGGATAATAAAATTTAGTTTCTCCACTGTATGCCTCGTCGGATTTTTATGGCAGAGATAATAAACGGCGCTGAGCGCTTTAATAGTCTAATCAACTTATCTCCAGCACAGCCGGAGATAAGTTCAAAGACTCGCGGCTAGAAGCCCATCTGCATACGCAAATAGCCCTTTAATTGCCCCTCTTCACTATCCAATCCTTGCGCAAGACCAAAGGTAACAGGTAATGTCATCTTATATCCCAACTTAAGCTCTGCGGTCAGTTCGCCACCAATACCTGTGAGTTGTTTTATATCTTGCCCCGTATCCCAGCTCGCGCCGGAATCAACAAAAAGCGCGCCGGAAATATCACCTAAACCGACTGGAAACAATGACCAGTTTCGCTCGACACGTCCCAGCCAGCTACTTAGTTGCAGACGCTCTGTGGCATAACGGTGACCTCGCTGCACTGACTCGTCATAACCTCTTAAGGCTTGGCTATCGCGACCAAACAAGAGCGCCTCCTCGGTGAGATCATGCCCCCCCAATCGGAATGCTTTTGCGCCATCATCTGCATAACCGAACCCCAGTCGTGCAGTTAGCGTGGTTCGGCCAGGCAGATCTAATGTTCCCAACCATTGCGCCTGGTATTTTTGACCACTGTAATCGCTGTTAAATAGTTCATTGCTTTCAACCACCAGATCAACATAATTTCCCCAGCCGGTACCGGGAACATTTAAGTACCTTTCACGGTTATCAAAGGTCACAGCCAAGCCTGCCAGCGTCTCATTATATGCGCGGTATGGGCGCGTATAATTAAAATCAGGTTGTGAGACAAGGCTCTCTTTATCCAATACCATACCTGCATGAAAGCGAAGATTATCTTCCCATAGCGCAAACATATTTTTACGCTGCAAAGTGAATTGATCATCCTGAAGAATACGATAATCTTGTAAGCCATTTTCCGTGAATGTTACAAAGCTGTGGGTTCGCTGCGCACTCACTAACCAGCGATTATCATATTGATAGCTCAGGTTATAATTAGCAACATCATTTTTAAAATCCCAATCTGCTGCTATCTGGTAATTATGACGTCCCAATGCATCCGCACCGTAAAAAACGATCCCGGCTCTACTGCTGGTATCGTCAAACCCGAGAATAGGAAGCCATGTTCGCGGCCGTAATGTTGACCATGGGGTATAGTCTGTTATTTCTGATTTAACGGTCTTTTCAGCTACGGGATCCGGATAATCATAACGCCCTTGATGGCTCTCAGCAGTAAAAACGGATAACGATTGTGGCTGCTCAATATTACGTAAAATATATCCGTCACTGGCATACGCCTGATAAACCAGACCTAAACCATCCTGCCACTGAGGCTGAAAAGCACCGCCAATTTCGCGCGTCCACTGTGTTACCTCCCGACTCTGTTGATCCAAAACAAAAATATTATAAACACCCTCGTAATCGGCGCTGAAAATGATCCGCCCGTCCGCTAAAATTACCGGACTGTTCTCAAGCGCTTTACTGTCGGTAAGTGGCTGCCATTGCAGGTAATTTAAATCGGCGCTATTAAGAGATAAACGTTCTAAATTCCAGCCCTGCTGCGGACGTTTAACTGACGCAACCAGATAATCGCCAGTTGGCGCTAGATCAAATGCCCCGAGTACCACATCTTGTTGGCCCTGCCAAATTCGTTGTTGTGGATCGCCAGATTGCCCCCCAATCAGCCACAATTCACTCAGACCATCAACTTTGCGGCTGGCAAGCAGTTGCTTACCATTGGGCAGCCAACGCAACTTTTGAAAACGCTGCCGCTCAGTTAAACGAGTCCAGTCGCCATTTTTAAATACAAACAGATCATTGAATACGCGCCCATCGGCATAACTTATTTTCCGAGAAGCAGCCAACCCGGCAGTTGGATGCTGTGAAAGTGCGCTTATTCCCTTGCTGCTGACAACCGATTGCCAGACTGCATTTTTATTCTCTTCAACATTAAGCTGCGCAATCAATGGCCGATCTTCTCCATTGTTGCGGTTAACCAGCAAGCCAGTATTACCCGTTGCGGTCACTTGCAGAAACAGATTTTTATCTAAATCATCTCCGACCACGGCACGCTGCTTAAGGCTGGCTATTTCGCTAGCAAAACGAGTATTTAAATAAGCCTGATAATCAGACCACAATATAAAAAAGTCTTTACCGAATACCTGTTCAGCAGAGTGATTAAGTAAAAAATAGGGCAATAGTTTACGACTGTAATTGTGCAAAAACAGCTGTACTTTATCTTCGCCATAAGTCTCGCTAAGATACTCAATAAAATAAGCACCATAAAGATACGGGGAACCGAGTGGCAACTCACGGGATGCAACAGCCACTTGTTGCAGATCTTTCAGCTCTCCACTAGCGACCTGCATACGCATCTGCATCGCATAGCTAGCGCCCTGCAAACGGCCATAACCTAATTCTTTATTGGTTTCCAGATAAACAGCCAGCCCCTCTATTAGCACTGACGGCGTCAAAGCATGTGGAAATAGAAACATATTTCGCCCAAAGACGTTACGCAGCGCGCTGACCGCGCCTCCGGCTAATTCTATCTGCATAATATGGGCGTATTCGTGGCGAATTAACAGATGCAGCCACTCATCATAGTTCTCTAAATAATTAACATCATCAGGCTGACTCATAATCAGGCGAATCTGTGCAAACGGGAACGGTGTTGCCCAGCCGTTAGAATAATCATAATCATCAACCAACACTATTTCAGTGCGATTCTTTGGGGCGCTTTTAAAAAATGGCAGTAGTTCAGTGTGCACCTGCTCGGCGATATCTAAAGCTCGAGCCGCATTGTGCTGATGACCATCGACAAAACTGATAGTAAAATTTTCTGATTGCTGAGTGAGCCAGACTTGCTGCTGTTGATCCCAGGCAACAGGCGACGCCATAACCATTTTCCCCGATATGCACAGGCTGGACAATGCAACGAGCAGCATCGCGATAAGTTTATTTTTTGTCATTTAAATTAGTCCCTTAATCTTGTTCTTCTTATCATTAAATTACAGTCATGGATGTTTTGTGGTGCACTAAAATGAGGGCACACAAGCAATGGAGGGTGTATACAGCCCTTTCCTGTAAATATATTATGCCACAGACTCTGATATTTATACCCGTTATCATTCAAGTTGCAAAAATCAAAAAATAGTAAGGTGAACAGGCTCTAGGTGTAAAGGTGAAAAGGTGTGAAGGTGAAAATCTAATATGTTAAATCGAGCCTTCATAACAACGAAGATGTTTGCCTTACTGATTGCCCTGCGGGGCGCTCGTTTCTTATAAAACAATGGCAATACTGCGTTGCAACATTTTTTAAGGACTAGCCCTTTAAGGATTAACGTAGTCAATCGATCGAATGGTCATCATGTTGCGCCTTGTCTTGGTGTCCGAGCTAGCGACTGACAAATGCATTTTGATTGCTAACGGGTATACATCACTAGCCAAAATCACTGCACCACTACACTGCGTATGCGCTTTTTCATCCGTATACGATAAATAAAAAATACCACCAGAAGTTAAAGCTGTACCATGATAAGTCTCGTCATGTGCAACTGGAGATAATCGTTTGTCGATAACATTTACTCATAAGATCAAGACATTAGGCTACACAACAGCGGCACTTATTGCCTTTGCTGCCAATTCCGTATTGTGTCGAATGGCTCTCAGCGATGATGCCATTGATCCAGCGAGTTTTACTGTACTCCGACTTTTATCTGGCAGCGCCATATTTGTGGTTATTTTTGCTTTCAAATCACACAACTCAACGCTTATATCGACCAGCCGCGATGGAAGTTGGCTGTCACCCTTAATGTTATTTCTGTATGCGCTAACTTTTTCATTTGCCTATGTTTCCTTGGACACAGGTACGGGGGCGCTAGTGTTATTTGGTGCGGTGCAATTAACCATGATTATCAGCAGTGTGATCAATGGCAACAGATTGCATATATCTGAATGGTTAGGCATGAGCATGGCATTTATTGGGCTAGTTTATTTAGTCTACCCAACTGTAACAACGCCCAGTATATCTGGCTTTATTCTGATGGTGATTTCCGGTGTGGCTTGGGGGATCTATTCACTAATCGGTCGAAGCTCAAAACATCCATTACGGGACACCGCTTGTAACTTTAAACGCACAATACCATTGATCGCAATTCTAGCGCTTGCCACTATGCCAACCATGACTCTTTCAAGTGATGGGATTATTTTAGCAGTAATATCAGGGGCGCTTGCTTCGGGAGTCGGCTATAGTATTTGGTATGTTGCGCTGAGCGGGCTGTCCGTAACGGAGGCTGCAGTGGTTCAGCTATCGGTTCCGGTAATAGCTGCGGTCGGTGGTCTACTCTTTGTTTTTGAACCAATAACAGCACGATTGATTTATTCAGCTATTTTGATGCTGGGCGGTATATTGATCGTTGTGTTAGGCAGGTATTATTTTGTGATAAGCAGAGAAAAAACTGATCATAACTAAGGCCTGTTTATTATCCATTCTATAGTAAAAAGGAAATAGCATGAAAAGCAAACGCACGGGTTTTAATCCGGATTACACCGAAGAAGCAACGACATTCGAACAAGTCAGTGGGTTACTCGGTGACGCCATCCTCGAATTTGGCACCCCTTGGTGCGGGCACTGTCAGGCGGCGCGACCTGCAGTTCAGGAAGTGCTGAACGAGCATGCCAATCTGCCCCATATCAAGGTTTATGATGGAAAAGGTAAAGCACTAGGGCGAGCATTCCAGGTTAAGTTTTGGCCGACGTTGATCCTGCTGCATAATGGTAAAGAAGTGGCGCGTCTGGTGCGGCCTTTACGTGCTGATGAGGTACGCGGATTGGTAGCGCAATCTGAATCATTGCAGCCTTAGACCAGCCTAACTTTTTTGCCGCATTATAAATATACCTTCACAAAACTGCTTTTTATTTTTCCATTTTCAACCTTATTGCTCACTGCTATATTGTATATAATCACCCGATTTAATGGCTTTTAGATTTGAGATATCGCGGTTAAACAGGTAAACCGATGCGAGCAGTTGCGCTCCGTTAACCAATTTAACAGGCAGCTGTTTCCTAATATATTCGTGGGGAAGCGGGAATTTGTCTGAGCATTCCTCATAATCATCAAGCAGGGCAAGTAATTTGCTGCTATCACCTATTTTATAGACCTCACCGAAAACTTTATCTGTTATTTCGCTCGATTCAATCATCCCAGGATAGCCATCCAGTAGATAAAGAATTCCTTGTGCCTCTCCTGCGGATAGGTACTCGCTGTAACTGGCTAGCAGGCCGTGCATTTTGCTGTTTCCCCCGCGCCGTAATGTGCCATATACAAAAATAAATTGCGGATCCATTCTCTTTTTTTCCTTCATATGCATTTCTTCCCAGTTCGTTAGTAACTGTGCTTATCCTTTAAATAGCAGGGGAAAATAGCCGATTTAAAAACTGATAGCGGGTGCACTAACCTGCGGTTTAAAATAAATAACTCTGCAAAGAGAACGCTGATATTCAGCTAGGTAATTAAAAATCAGTTTTACTCTCCAATTAATAACTAATTCGTTTTTTACTCACAGTTGCAAATAGTATTGAGATCTATACCCCGAAAAGTCTACTCAGCTCTGAAAAAAATAAAAAGATATTGCCTACTGAATAATACGCTTTACAATTTAAGTAGTTTATTAACGGCATTTAGTTGATTTCGATATCAAGATCAAGAATTACCCCTTATAATGAGCCGATATTTACGTACCATTACTTAATCATTCTCATTATGAATGATATAACTGCAAGGACTTTCATGGAAAAAATGATGACTAGAATTGCGATGGTAGTGTCATTAACTCTCTATTCATTTATTAGTAATGCAGCTAATTTCAAACCTGCGGTCGCATATGATTTAGCCGACATCTTTGATAAATCCTTCAATCAGGCCGTTTATGAAGATGGCGCAATGCAGTTTTCGAAAGAGAGCAATATTAAAGTACGTAATTTTAGACCTACCAGTAAGATAAATCATGAACAAGGCCTTGAACGCTTAGCTGAACGTGGTTATAGCCCGATTATTGCTGTTGGTTTTATGTACACAAATACCTTAGAAAAGACCGCCAAAAAATATCCACAGACACAATTCGTTATTATTGATTCTGTTGTAGATTTACCAAATGTAAAATCCCTTATATTTAAAGAGCAGGAAGGTTCATTCCTTGCTGGTGCCTTAGCCGCTATGAAATCCAAAAATAAAATAATCGGCTTTGTTGGCGGTATGGATATCCCGCTTATTCATAAATTTGCTTGTGGTTATGAGCAAGGGGCTAAATACATCAATAAAAAAACCCAGGTACTTCAAGATATGACTGGCTGGACTACTGCGGCTTGGTCCAATCCTGTGCGTGGTAGCGAGTTAGCTCAAAGCCAATTCGCTAAAGGAGCTGATGTTATATTCGCGGCTGCTGGCAGTACGGGTCTGGGCGTTTACCAAGCAGCTGAAGATGCAGGCAAGTATGCAATCGGCGTTGACTCAAACCAAAATTACTTACACCCAGGTGTAATGCTGACATCTATGGTCAAGCTTGTCGGTGTGGCAACCTATGAAGCATTCAAAAGTGCAGAGGCAGGCACCTTTACTGCTGGCATCGACCTCCGCGGCCTAAAAGAAAATGGTGTGGATTGGGCTTTAGATGAGTATAACCGTGCATTAATCACCCCTAAGATGGAAGCTAAAATGAATAATATAAAAGCTAAAATTATAGCGGGTAAAATCACAATACATGATTATACGACTAATAATCAATGTGACTACTAGGCGCTCACTGTAAGCCTAAATTCAGCAATCTCCTGCAGATCTCTTTTTTGATTCAGCCAACAACATTATGATACCCATTCCATTAATTAGATGATCTGTTTAGCCTCAGGAAACATTCCCTATTCCGGCTATTTTAGGGCTTGCGCTTAGGTGGACAATAGCCTCTATCACAACTTGATTTATGGTAAGGCTCAAAACTTTTTTTACCTCCTGCAGAGGCCTTTGACCTGTCCTCTTGCGCTTTCATCGCATCGCGTGGCACTATCCCAGCGGCAAAGCTACGCTCTCGAGGCGGCAATTTATATTGCTCATCATGGGGTCTAGGCATCCCTTTAAAACGATATAAGTAAAATGCTTCCAGCTTTTCTCTTGCCCACTTAGTATTACTTAGAAACTCCACACTTGTCGTTATGCTGGGATTGCTTGCAAAACAGTCAAAACGCAGATCAACGGCCAATAGATCCCAACCATAAAATCCGACTAATTCAGTTAATAAATCATCTAACTCAAGGCCGTATAATGGATTGTTTTGTTGTTCTTCTGTCATAACTACTCCTTAAAAATGTTAACTTATTCCCGACCGCTCCTTTATTGGCTTTATAATACAGCCGATGCCAATGTTCTGCACTGATGTTGAAGAACTATTGCTTTAAATTGCTTTGCGCTTATAATTAAACTGTATATTTAACCAGTGGTTTATTATGAAATTTATCCCGATAACTGCAAGTGCAGGCATTACAGGCTTTGAAAGCCCTGCCAGTGATTATTTACAACTGCCCTTAAGCCTAGATGCCTTATTAATTGATCACCCTAGTGCCTCCTTTATCGGTCGGGCTGATGGCAACTCGATGCAGGGTATTGGTATTTTTAATGGCGATATCTTAATCGTTGACCGGCAAGTTCAAGTCAAAAATCGTGACGTTATCGTGGCTAATTTTAATGGTGAGTTTATCTGCAAGATAATAGATACACAGCAACGTTTATTGCTTTCGGCGAATAAAAAAAATCAGGATGTCGCGATCACTCAAGATGATCAGTTTACGATTGAAGGTGTGGTGATCCGTTCTATTCGCTGTCACCGTCAAAGTCATCTGCTAGCGTCCACCCTTTAATGTTTGCACTGGTCGATGCCAATTCATTTTATTGCAGTGCTGAGCAGGTATTTCGTCCGCAATGGCGTGGCAGGCCACTTATTGTTTTATCCAATAACGATGGCTGTATTGTGGCAGCCAACAAGCAAGCTATTGCACTGGGTATTAAAAAATTCCAGCCCTATTTTAAAGCCAAGTTACTATGCGATAAAATAGGCGTGATTGTCTGTTCATCGAACTATGAGCTGTATGCCGATCTTTCCAGTAAAATGATGCAAGTTATTGGCCGCTTTGCGCCAGTGCAACATGTCTACTCTATCGATGAGTCTTTCTTAGATTTTGCAGGTTGCCAACAAAGCATCCCCTGCCTTGTCCAACATGCACAAAGGTTACGTCAAGCTGTTTGGAAAGAAACGCGCTTGCCTGTTTGCGTAGGATTAGGACCAACATTAACCTTAGCCAAGCTGGCTAATCATGTTGCTAAAAAATGGCCTGCTCACCAAGGTGTCTGTTTGCTGGATAACCCGCAAATAAGGCAACCGCTATTTGAGCAGTTAGCGCCTGCTGATGTTTGGGGAATTGGTCGTAGAACAGCTAAAAAGCTATTAGAGCAAGGGATTGATAGCGTCTCTAAATTAGTGCGGCTTAACCCGCATGAAATTCGCCAGAACTTTAATATTGAGCTGCAGCGAACCATTAAAGAACTAAATGGAGAAGTGTGCAAAGGCTGGGATGAAACGCGCGCTGATAAACAGCAAATATTTTCAACAAGAAGTTTTGGCCAACGGATCATTGAAATCGCGTCATTACAACAAGCACTCGCTAAACACACAGCAATTGCAGCCGTTAAAGCAAGACAACAAGGCTCTCTATCTGGCACCTTAATGGCGTTTGCGGCAAACAGCCCGTTTGATGAACAGCCACGTAGTTTTAAGATAGTTAAACACTTCACCCAAGCGACTAATAACACCTCTGATTTAATCAAAGCAATCAACGATAATATTGATTCCCTTTTTCAACCCGGTATCCAATATTACAAAGTAGGCGTCGGTTTATTGAATTTGAGCAGCGAATTAAACCAGCAATTTGAACTGTTTAGTGAGCCTAAAAGTGATAATCGATTAATGAAGGTGCTGGATAATATTAATCACAAATACGGTACTGATACCGCGCTATTAGCCAGTCAAGGTGTCGATGAAAAGTGGGCTATGCGCCGGCAATTTTTAACACCGCAATACACAACGCAGTGGCACGATATACCTAAGATCCATTGTTGAGCTGTAATTAAAGCAGTTATTGGTTAATCTTTTTGATTAAGTTCAGACTTGAAAAAATGAATAGAATTTCGATCCGATGTTTTTGATACATACATGGCGCTATCTGCTTTTTTAAGCAAATCAATCGATTTAACACCATCATCGGGGAACATTGAAATCCCAATAGATGCCCCTATTTCAAGGAGATTGCCACACACTTCAACCGGCTTGCTAAGCGAACTTATAATCCGCTCTGCAACACCTACTATTTCATCTTTTTCTTTGGGATCATGGAGAACAAAAACAAATTCATCGCCCCCTAAACGGGCTACAACATCTGACTGGCGTACTAATTCCAACAGTCTTTTCGATATCACTTTAAGCAACTCATCTCCAATATGGTGGCCAAATGTATCATTAATCAACTTAAACCCATCAAGGTCAAGGAACATCACCGCTAGCATGCACTGCTGACGTTCACAATTAATTATTTTTTGGCCTAAGCGTTCCATCAATAACGTTCGGTTTGGCAAATCGGTCAATGCATCATAAAAGGCTAAATGCTTTAGATGCTCATCTTTATGCCAAAGGTCAGTAATATCGCTAAATACCGAGATATAGCGCAGCGGCCTACCTTGCTCATCTTTCACCATACTAATAGTCATTCGCTCTAAAAAAAGGTCGCCATCTTTTCGGCGATTCCATATTTCGCCAGACCACTGCCCCTGTGTGGTTATCCTTTCCCACATTGAGGTATAGAACGCCTGATTTTGATGATAAGATTTAAGAATACGAGGCGTTAGGCCGATAACTTCATCTGCGCTATAACCGGTAATATCACTAAAGGCAGGATTAACTGACAAAATAACTCCGTTGACATCGGTTATCAAAACACCATCAAGGGTACCATCAAAAACACAAGCGGCTAACTTTAGCTCTGCTTCCGTTTCTTTTAAATCAGTGACTTCAGTCGCTTGAATTGAAAAACCTTTAACAGAACCGTCAATATCAAAATCGGGGATATAGTGCGCGAGGATATGACTGAGACTACCATTTGCTTTTTTCAGTGTCCGCTCAAAGCGCTGCGCTTCACCCGCTAAAACAGCTTGAATATATGGCTCATTCAAGTTATATAACTTCTCTCCTGTTAATTCCTTAAATGATACCCCAATAAGATCTTTAGGTGATTGAGAGAACCATTCACTAAAAGCATTATTAGCAAATTGGCAGCGTAACTCTTTATCCCAATAACCTATCATATTGGGCATAGAATCAATCACTTTTATCATGATTTTCTGACATTGAAGCTCAGTGTGATGGGCTGATTGTTCTTTTTTCAGCTGTAGTTGGCTACGTTTTACAAGGTAATGAAGATAACAGATATAACTACAGATTATGACAAAAAAAAGCAGATCAAACAGATCGAAAAGGTTATTTATTAACGGATGCGCAGCAAATAGTGGCCAGATAAAAATGAGTGCTAGAGATGCCAGCAAGGTTGCTATTAACCCAGTAGAAACCCCGCCATAAAACGTTGCAACAATGACTGCTAGGTAAAAAACAAACCAAGAGCTCGCTTTTCCGATAGCTTGCAATGGCCATATGTGCAGGAGGATGGCAAAACTGACAAGTAAAAGAGCAACCATAAAATGTTTAAAATATTGAGGGGAAAAAAATCGCATGCTCGTTGCCACTACTTTTCTTATTTCATACATGCTCATTCCTTGATCTATCAATACATATTTTGCAAATAAAGAATATTTGATTAACGACTAGCTAATTTTCTGTTTCCTGCTCTTTAGCAATCACCGGTTTTAACAGATAAATCTAAAACCGTTATAAATACCAATGAGAGCCATTTAATCTAACTCTACCTAGAGACTTATCATATATTTATATAATGAGAATTAAAATCAATAATAGTAAACAGTGGCCATTTAGCGAGCTCACAGTGCAACTAAAATCTTCCACGAATTTAGCTGCACTGTGAACAATATTGCTAAGGAGATTGACACCGAAGCGCATCTTAAGGGCAACGATAGGGAAGATCATAGCTCTTGTTCATAAGCGGGTTATGCGAGTTTTATAAGTTATCTTTGTGTATGAATTGCTTCGCGTAACCGATTTTGGGATACCTCGACCCGGTTTCTGCCATTACGCTTGGCAATATATAAGCCCTCGTCTGCTCTTGAGAGCAATTTTTCGACCGATTCACTTTTCAGCCGCCACTGTGCAACGCCAACACTAATGGTCACAGAAATACCATATGAAAAACAATGGTGCTGTATGGATAGCCTTAATTTTTCTGCGCTCTTAAGCGCACCGTTCAGTTTGGTATAGGGCATCAAAACGGTGAATTCCTCACCGCCCCACCGCGTTATGGTATCCGATTCCCGCATACACGCAGTAATTATTGATGCAATCTCAATAAGCACTGCATCTCCGCTTCCATGACCTTGGGTGTCATTGATTAATTTAAAGTGATCGATATCAAGCATTAATAAAGAGATGGGATAGTGATTACGCCGCGCGAGTTTAAGCTCTTGCGCGGAGATACATTCAAAATGGCGGCGGTTCCAGAGACCGGTTAATTGATCCGTCTCACTGAGCGAGAGCAATCTCTGTTCAAGCGCGTGACGCTCAGATATATTGCTTGCAACCCATAATACGGCATCTTCATCGTCTACTTTAAATTGTAAAGCCTGAACGCGGCCCTCAAACCAAATAACTTCAGAAGGACCATCTTCGTGCAAATTTTTTACGTCACTTCCGGCCAATCCATATTCAACAACTTGAAGTCTTTTATCCGTTAGGGCTCGCTCAATTTCAGCCATAAACCAGTTAGCCTTCTGCTCATTGAGCACATCGCGAATATAAGCACCAACTAAAAAGCTTCCATCGTGGTAATAGCGTGAATCTGTACCGCCAAATACCGCTGCATATTTACCACTGCGCGTTAATATAAATACGGGATCAGGGAGGGCTTGCATAATTACATGTATCTGTTCGAAAGAAAACATCCTGAGCACCTCTACGCTAAATGGCACAATATTCGATAGATTATGGTTACTTGCGCTTACTAACAACAAAAAAGCAGAACATCCATATTCTCTTTTCAAACACTATAGAAAAGGAAAACATTATACCCTGATCTACTTAACAAAAATAAAGTAGAGCCCCCTTAGACAGCGCAGTAAACGGATATTAGATAACCAAACACAGCGCTGCTGGAGCTAGCTTATGCTGAACGATTTGAACCTTGACGGATTAATTATTTAAATTAGCAAATAAAAGATCGCAAGCTTGTTTTAGTGCAGTTAATTCATCAAGGGTCATTTTTGATTTACACAGCATCGCATTTGGAACCTGCTCCGCTTGTTGACGCAAGTTGCGGCCTTGATCAGATAAAGAAATTATTCGTACACGCTCATCTTCTTTGCAGCGCGAGCGGGTAATTAACCCCTTACCTTCTAAGCGTTTCAACAGAGGCGTTAAGGTGCCTGAATCTAAATGAACTTTACAGCCTAATTCTTTTACATTTAAGGTTGAAGATTGCCACAACACCATCATCACTATGTATTGCAGGTAAGTTAAATCCAACTTTTTCAGTAGCGGTTGATAAGCTCGTCCCATCGCATTTGAAGCACTGTACAAGGAGAAACAAATTTGTTTATCTAACGTGAGATTCGATACTTGATCTGCTTTTGTCATGTTTTTTTAACTCAAAGATAAGAAAGATTGTGCACAATATACTTGCTTTGTATTTAAAACTCAATTAGCATAGTTAAAAATAAGTTGTGCGCAATATAGATGCACGCAATTAACATTCATCTGTAATGGGAAATAATTATGACTGCTTTATACACAACATCAGCAACAGCACATGCCGGCCGAAATGGACAAGTAACAAGCGACGATAAAAAATTGAACCTTGCGTTAAGTTATCCAAAAGAGATGGGCGGAACGGGAGAAGCCACAAACCCTGAGCAACTGTTTGCCGCAGGTTATGCCGCTTGTTTTTCTAATGCTGTTTTGCATGTGGCCCGTGAAACTAAAAATGCAATAAAATCGGCACCAACGACAGCAACAGTGGCTATAGGCGCAAATGAAAATAATGGTTTCGTGCTGGCAGTGGCGTTATCAGTTGAACTGGAGCTAGAGCAAGCTGCAGCGGTAGAGCTGGTTCACGCAGCTCATCAGGTATGCCCTTATTCAAATGCAGTCCATGGCAATATAGATGTGAAGTTGACAGTAAACGGTGTCGCTTTATAGCTCAAAACCACTCTATTTACAGTATAAAAAGATTAAAACACCTTGCTATGCAGCAATCAGTATAAAAATACTTTGCTCATATTAAGGTCTATAGTATTAAATTTACCCAATGACTATAAGGAATAAATCATGCGCGCAGTTCGAATTCACCAATATGGCGGCACTGACACTCTACAACTAGATCAGATTGATATACCTAAAATAAATGCAGATGATATTTTAATTAAAGTTAAAGCAGCGTCAATTAACCCTGTTGACTGGAAAATACGCGAAGGCTATTTGCAGGAATTTATCCCTTATAAGTTACCCGTTACATTAGGTTGGGATGTCGCAGGCATAGTCAGTGAGGTTGGCGCAGAGGTAACTGATTTTAAAGTCGGGGATGAAGTCTTTAGTCGCCCCGATATTAGCCGCGATGGAAGCTATGCTGACTATATCGCAGTAAAGGCTGAAGAAGCCGTTTTGAAATCAGCAAAATTAGACTTTGCACAAGCAGCCGCCCTACCATTGGCGGGTATTACTGCTTGGCAATGTTTAGTGGATGTGGGCCAACTACAAGCGGGTCAGCGCGTATTAATACATGCAGGTGCCGGTGGTGTAGGCCATTTAGCGATACAAATAGCGAAAGCACAAGGTGCAACTGTGATTGCGACTGCATCAACAGCTAACCAGCCATTATTAACCCAGCTTGGCGCGGATCAAGCGGTTGACTATACTCAAGGCCCCTTAATCGAGCAGATTGAGCCGGTCGATCTGATTCTTGATACTCTGGGCGGCGAAGTACAGGATCAGTCTTGGGCATTATTGAAAACGGGCGGGATGCTCGTTTCTGTAGTGCAGCCACCCAGTGAGGAGGTGGCAAAAACGCATAAGGTTAAAGCCGCTTTTGTGTTTATCGAACCGAGCAGCCGTATTTTACGCGAATTAAACAAATTAGTTGAAGTGAAGCAGCTAACGCCC
>NZ_JBLIEK010000054.1:0-24653 GCF_047632995.1 Psychromonas sp. | reverse complement strand
AGTCCCTTGAACCTTGTTCAAGGGACTGCAATGCAACGATAAGGGTTCGCATGTGATAGTAGGGCGAATTTTGCGGCAGCCAAGGTTCATGAGCGGATGAGCTCTGCGAATCCTGACCATTGCTAGGCACCTTTTTGCTTTTAAATTTTAATACTTCATCATGGTTAAACAAAGTTGACTTCGTCTTTCGGATCAAGGAGTTCTGCCTTCCTTTCTATTGTGAACTCAACGTGTTGAATGCGAGTCCGGGCTATCCTCTGTTCTTCTTTGGATGGATGTTTTTATGCTTAACCCTTTTATGTATACTATTGAAAAATTACATTAATTAAAAGGCATCTGCTTGTGTTTAAAGTTTACCATTCTAATCAATTAGACTTATTAAAAGATCTGCTTGTTGCTTTGATGGAGCAGTCGCCGCTTGATAACCCGTTTGAGAATGAAACCATTCTAGTGCAGAGTCCGGGGATGGCGCAGTGGTTACAGCTGCAGATTGCACAGGCAACTGGTATTGCCGCCAATATCGACTTTCCCTTGCCTGCCAGTTTTATTTGGCAGCAGTTTAAAGAACTCCTGCCAGATGTCCCTGATGCCAGCCCCTTTAATAAAATATCAATGACCTGGCAAATCATGCGTCTGTTGCCTGAGTGTTTGGATGATCCAGATTTCGCTGCTTTATTACATTATCTAGAAGACGATTTACAGCTACGTAAACGCTTTCAGCTTAGCCAAAAAATAGCCGATATATTTGACCAATATTTAGTTTATCGGCCCGAGTGGATTGAAGCCTGGGAAAGCTGCAGTGAACAACAATTAGCCACATGGACCATTGAAAATAAACAATCAATCCCCTTATGGTTAGGTGATCAGCGCTGGCAAGCCAAGCTTTGGAAAAAGCTTTCTATCAGCATTGAACACAATTTTGCGCAGCAGGGTAAAGCGTATCATCGCGCCGGTCTCTATAAAGATTTTTTAGAAAAACTGGATAGCCAAAAAACAGTAAGCCACCTGCCAAAACGCATTTTTGTGTTTGGTGTTTCTGCATTGCCGCAATCCTATCTGCAGGCTTTATTAGGGCTTGCTAAGCACTGTGATGTACATTTTCTATTAAGTAATCCATGCCGTTTTTACTGGGCAGATATTGTTGATCCCAAACTGCTTGCTAAACGTTTTGCACAAAGTCGTCCTAAATTATCGGTTGAGCAGGGCCATCTAAAAAATCTAGCGGACAGCAGTTGGCAGAAAGATCAAACTCATTTTCAGTGGGCGATGAGTGATGATCAGGATAACGAGGTGGGTAATCCATTATTAGCATCAATGGGAAAAATGGGGCGTGATTTTTTATACCAAGTGTATGCATTAGAGCAGCAGGAGGTCGATGCGTTTGTTGATATCAATCCGGACAATCTATTGTATCATATTCAAGCGGATATTTTAGATCTGCAAGATAGCAGCTCGCCACTTTGTCAGGATCTTTCGAAGCGCACCCTTATTGATAAGGATGATCAGTCACTCAGCGTACATTTAGCGCATAGTGTCATGCGTGAAGTGGAAATTCTGCATGATAATCTACTGGCCATGTTTGCATCTGATAAGGCCTTAACGCCTAAAGATATTATCGTGATGGTGCCTAATATTGATAGTTATGCGCCTTATCTGAAGGCTGTTTTTAGCAGTGTTGAAAAAAACTGTTATATCCCATTTTCTATTTCAGATGTCAGTGCACAACAAGAAAATCCTATTTTAGTGAGTTTTTTACAGCTACTCAATCTCAATCAAAGCCGTTATACACGAGAAGATATTTTTGCTTTACTGGAAGTGCCTGCCATTTTACAACGTTTCCAGCTAAACCAAGATGACTTTGTTTTATTACAAAAGTGGATTAATGAAAGCGGGATCCGCTGGGGATTGGATGAGAAAAGTGCGACGCAGTGGAATCTCCCTGAATTACCGCAAAATAGCTGGATTTTTGGTTTAAAACGTATGCTGCTTGGCTATGCTATGAGCGATCTGATGTTTGCAGATATCGCTCCCTATGATGAAGTGCAAGGGCTGCAAGGGGAGTTGTTAGGCCGTTTTATTGATTTTATCGATGCACTAATAGAGCTGGAAACTGACTTAAAGCAAGAGTATACCGCCCCACAATGGCAGGCTTTTGTGTATCGACTTATTGACACTTTTTACCTTGAGGATGACGATACGAGTCCGGTACTGACTATGATCCGCGATCAACTTGATAACTTGGTTATTCATACCCAGCAAGCTCAGTTTACGCAACCTATATCACTCTTCGTATTAATTGAACATCTTGAAAATCATCTTGCAAATCAGTCCAGCAGCCAGCGTTTTTTAACCGGGCAGGTTAATTTTTGTACCTTGATGCCGATGCGTTCTATCCCCTTTAAAGTGGTCTGTTTATTAGGCATGAATGACGGCCAGTATCCGCGCAACATTGTACCGATGGGCTTTGATTTGATGGTCGGGCATCGTCAGCGAGGGGATCGCTCTCGTCGTGAGGAAGATAGATATCTGTTTTTAGAAGCACTACTCTCTGCGCAGGATAGATTATATATCAGTTATATAGGCCGCAATATTAATGATAACAGTGAAAAAACCGCCTCGGTATTAGTTTCAGAACTGCTTAATTATTGCCAGCAGAGTTTTGTTTTACAAGCGAATCTAGAAGATAGCAGTAGCGCTGCAGAAAAAGCCTTATTAACTTTTATTAACCACAGTTACCCGATGCAAAGTTTTAGCGAGACCTATTATCAAGGCGCGTTTAAAACGTTTAACCAAAATTGGTGGAATGCATTATCGCTTAAGCAGAGCGAAGTGCCAGATGAGCAGAAACTGCCGCTGGATGAACCGTTAATTGAAGTGCAGTTGCAGCATCTGAAACAGTTTTTAAAACATCCCTGTAAAGCCTTTTTTAACCAGCGCCTGGATGTCTATTTTGAGCTTGATGAGAGTGAGCAGGATAACGACGAACCTTTCTCCTTAAATCACTTACAACAGTACCAGCTTAAAAACAGGCAGTTTGAATATGCCCTGGAAGGCAAACCATTAGAGAGCTTATTTACACAAGTGAAGGCAACGGGTGAATTACCGTTAGGGGCGTTTGCACCCCTTATTTTTAGTAAGGATCTGCAAAGCATGTGCGATCTTGCTGATCTAACCGCTGGCTATTTTGTGGGTGAGATTGAGACTATTAATATCGACATCCAATTTGCGGAAAAACGTTTGCTGGGCGAATTAAGCGATCATTGTGAAAATGGTCTGGTGCGTGTTAAAACCGGCGCTATTAAAGGAAAAGATATTTTATCCCTATGGGTAGAGCATCTTTGTTACTGCATCGCCTACGGAAACCATCTTAATTCGAGTTTACTGGGTCAAGCCAATGGTATCTACTTTGAAGAGGTGCCTGCCGATTACGCTTATAATAAATTAACGGAACTGATCGCCTTATATGAAACGGGATTACAGACACCCTTGCCTTTTTTCATTCAGAGCGCTTTTGCCTGGATAACTATGGTCCATCTGCAGCAGCCTGACTGTTATATTTTAGATGATTTGAATTTTGATGCGCGCGCCGAAGGGCAAAAGGCGGCCTTGGAGATATTTACCAATAGCCGAGGTTTCGCAGAAGGAGACGATCCCTATATCAAACGTTGCTTTGATAATTTAGAAGATCATTGGTTGGCGTTTGAAACTTTTGCGCTGCAGGTATTTAAACCCATTTTAGCGAATATCAGTACCATTGAATATGAACCTTGGGAGGAAGCGGAATGAGTGAATCAAAAATAATGGTACAGCCCTCTGTTTTAGGATTAGATCCATTAACCTTCCCGCTATACGGGCAGCGCCTGATTGAAGCGTCTGCGGGTACGGGTAAAACCTATACCATTGCCAGTCTGTTTATCCGTTTGTTATTAGGCCATGGTGATAGCGAGGCGGCTAACAATGCCCATCAAAAACCGTTAACGGTTGAGCAGATCTTAGTGGTGACCTTTACCGAAGCGGCAACGGCCGAACTCAGATCGCGAATTCGCGAGCGTATTATGCAGGTACGCTTAGAGTTTATTCAAGGCAGTAGCAATGATCCTTTCACACAAGCACTTATAGAACAAAGTCAGGATCAGCAGATGGCTATTCGCTTGCTGCGTTTTGCTGAACTGCAGATGGATGAAGCGGCTATTTATACGATTCATGGTTTTTGCCAGCGCATGCTGATGCAGAATGCTTTTGAGTCCGGCAGTTTATTTCAGCAAAGCTTATTAGAGGATGATTCTAAACTGCTATTACAGGCGTGCAACGATTTTTGGCGCAGCCATTTTTATTATTTATCAATACCGTTAACTGAACTTATTTTTAGTTACTGGCAAAGTCCAGAGCAGTTAAAGAACCAGCTGCGCAGCTGGCTCGCGCGTAATGATCTGCAGTTTTTACCCGATATTCATGATTTTGATTTCAAAAAAAAATATGAATCAAGCTTGCAGGCGATTAAAGAATTAAAAGATAGCTGGTTAAAAGATAAAGCGGACTATTTTGATATTATCAGCCACTCAGATGTTTCCAAGCGCAGTTATACGAAGAAAAATTTGCCCGCCTGGTTAACTGAAATTTCACAATGGGCATTCCAGTCCAGCTACTCGTTAACCTTGCCTAAAAGCTTGGAGAAATTTTCCCAGAAAACCCTAGATGAAAAAACAGCAAAAGGGGCGGCGCCTAAACATCCGGTATTTTCGCAAATTGAAGCGTTGCTTGAGCAGGATCTTTCTTTAAAAAACACCTTATTGATAAAGGCGACCGGTTGGGTGCGCGCGCATCTGCAAGCCAGTAAACAGGTACAGATGTTATTAGGTTTTGATGATCTGCTTACCCGCCTAGATGATGCGCTGCAGCACTCTGTTGATAATCACCTTGCGCTGCAAATTAGGGCGGCTTATCCGATAGCATTAATTGATGAATTCCAAGATACCGATCCTGTGCAATATCGAATCTTCCAGACTATCTACCAGCAATCGGATCCGCTGGAATCGGCTCATAAAAGTGCGGGTCTGTTTATGATAGGTGACCCTAAGCAGGCAATTTACAGCTTTCGCGGCGCAGATATTTTTACCTATATGCAAGCAAGACAGAATGTTACTGCCCATTACAGCTTGGATTATAATTATCGCTCCAGTCCTGAAATGATTAATGCAGTGAATGCTTTTTTTGAATATTGCCCAGCACCTTTTATTTATAATGAGGATATTCCCTTTATTGCAGTTAAAGCGCCTGATATTAAACGTAAAAGACTAGTGATGGATAATCGCGATGATGTCACGCAGCGTGCTTTGCAGTTTATTCACTGTGCTGGCGGAGAAAATGCGCAAGGGTTTAAAGAATCGATCACGCGAGCCTGTGTTAATGAGATAAAAAAGATACTGTTATTGGCGCAGCAAGGCAAAGCCTACTTAGAAGATGATGGCGGAAAACAGCGGCCAATTCGTGCTCATGATATTGCTATTTTAGTGCGTACGGGCAAAGAAGCGGCGTTAATGCGCAAAGCGCTGCTTGATGAAAATATTAACAGTGTTTATCTGTCGCTCAAAGAAAGTGTCTATACGACGCCGTTGGCGCAGGATCTGTTGCGTATTTTACAAGCCTGTTTAAACCCGGAAAATGAACGCTTATTACGCAGCGCGGTAGCCTGCAAGCTCTTTGCCCACAGCCCATATCAGGTTCATCAGTTACTATCTGATACACGCTTATGGGAAGATAAAATAGCGCAATTTATTGAATACCGCGCCGTGTGGGCAAAATCTGGTGTGCTCGCTATGCTTCATAAGCTCTTCCATCAACAGGGTATAAGCGCACATCTGCTCAATTCGTCGCAGGGCGAACGTGCACTCACTGATGTTCTGCATCTTGCCGAATTACTGCAAAAAAACAGTGTCGATTATGATGGGGATTTTGCCTTGCTGCGCTGGTTTAGTGAGCAGATAAAGCAAGCCAATAGCGGCCAGGGTGAGCAAAAGCAGCGTCTTGAAAGTGAAAAGGATCTCGTGCAAGTCAGTACCTTGCATAAATCCAAAGGGCTGGAGTACGATATTGTGTTTATGCCCTATACAGGTTTATATCGCAAACCGAGCGAGTGTCTATATCATGATCCCGCTCAGCAGCATCAGCTGATTTACGATCTCAACAATACTGCAACGCATCTGCAGTTAACTGAAAAAGAGCAGTTAGCGGAGGAGTTGCGATTGCTATATGTTGGACTGACCCGCAGCAAATACCGCTGTTATATCGGTGTTGGCAGTTATAAAACGGGGCGCGTAAAAAACAGTCCGCTGGCTAAAAGTGCCCTCGGTTATATCTGCCTGCAGGGGGGTAAAGATCTGCTTGCGGGCGATACCGAACGTTTGAATAATCTGCTCGAAAATATGTCTCAAACCTCGAATAATATATCTATCCGCACGCCGCCTGTTTTCGATGAAACGCCCTATCTGGTTGAGCAAAGTGGGGTAACGTTGGTTGCCCCAGCCGTTTTTTCTGGTGTAATTGAAAGAAATTACTGGATAAGCAGCTATTCATCATTATCGCGTTTTCATAGCGGCACATCAGCGAACGACAATAAAAGTGAAAAAGTGGCCACGTTACCCGAGCAGGCTGCGCTTAAAAATCCTTTTAGCTTCCCAAGAGGGGCCAAGCACGGTAGCTTCTTACACCAGTTATTTGAGTTGATTGATTTTTCACAGGTCAGTAGTGAGGAGTTAACCGCTGTTATTAATGACCAACTGCAACAGCATCTTTATGATGAGCCTGATTTATGGGGGCCTGTTTTAGCAACTTGGATTGAACAGATTTTAGATCATAACTTAAATCATCACTCAGATAATAATTCAGACTCTGAGCAGGGCATTAAATTACGCGCTATAACGGCAGCAAAAAAGAAAGTTGAGATGCAGTTTTTTATCAATATGAAACAGCTGCATGCACGCGAGGTGAATCGCTTGATTGAGCAATATGATCCGCTATCGGCGCGTGCGGGTGAACTGCAGTTTCAGAGTGTGCAGGGGTTCTTAAAAGGTTTTATCGACCTCACTTTTGAATGCAACGGTCAGTATTATATCTTGGATTATAAATCGAATTATCTGGGCGATAACCTGGAAGATTATAATCAATACAATATTGAGCTGGCAATGATTGAACATAGATATGATTTTCAATATCAGCTTTATACCTTGGCTCTGCACCGTCTGCTTAAATCCCGCTTGCCTGAGTACGATTACGAGACCCATATTGGCGGTGTTTACTATCTATTCTTACGGGGGATGCAGGGGGATAATCAGTTTGGCGTCTATTTTAATAAGCCCAGTTTTGCTTTAATAGATGGCCTGGACCGCCTTTTTTCCGGGCAAAAAAATCACACCAAATTGGCGCAGGAGTCATTATGTTAACGCAGCTTAAGCAATGGAAAACATTGGGCTTATTGCGCTCGATAGACTATCACTTTGCAAAATTTATCAGCGAGTTGGGAGGGGATAAATTAACGACCTTAAGCGCGGCTTTCACCAGTGAACATTTAGGGCTCGGGCATATCTGTCTGCCGCTTGATGAGATAGTGCAGCGCCTTAATGAGAAGTGTCTAAGCACGGAGGTTAATTTACAAGTTTTCTGCCAAACCCATGATATTGAATGTTTGTTGAAAAACAGCCAAGAAACGCATTCATTATTAAGCGACTCTTTGTGTATCGGTGACGAGGCGCCATTGAGTCTGCAGTTTAATGCGCTTTATCTGACTCGTTACGCGCAGTTTGAGCAGCTGATTGCCGATAAATTATTAGATCAGCCGCAACTGAGCTTAACTGCTGATATCAAAGCCGAGTTGGATGCCTTGTTTGCTATCAATTATGATTATTTATGGCACGCCTGGAGCGCTGATAAAAACCAGTCTGTTGATAAGTTATGTGAAAAATTATTAGATCTATTGCCGCAGGCTGCAGTTGACTGGGCGCAAATTGAAACTGTTTTCAAGCAGGCAAAACAGAGTCAGGATCTGCACCTGTTGTCTACTTTAATTACAGAAAGTGACCGTTGTGATTGGCAGAAAGTAAGCGCCGCCGTTGCCCTTAGCTCTGCGCGCTGCGTTATCTCAGGTGGCCCGGGTACGGGCAAAACGACGACAGTGACTAAGCTGCTGGCGCTGTTATTAAAAGCGCAGCCCGGTTTGCTGATTAAGATGGTTGCACCGACTGGAAAAGCGGCTGCACGTTTAACTGAATCTATTAATCAGGCTTTAATTGGATTAGATATTGATGATGAGTTAAAAGCAAAAATACCCAGTGAAGCGAGTACCATTCACCGTTTATTGGGCGTTAAAAGTAACAGTAACCATTTCCGCCATGATGCCAGCAATAAACTGCATTTAGACTTGTTACTCGTCGATGAAGCTTCAATGGTAGATCTGTCCTTGATGGCGAAGTTACTGATGGCACTGCCCGCTGATGCGCGTTTGATTTTATTAGGTGATAAAGACCAACTCGCCTCGGTGGAAGCGGGCTCGGTATTGGGGGATATCTGTTCTTTTATTGAGTCTGGCTACAGTCAGGAAAAAGGACAACTGTTGGCTGATTTAACCGGCTTTACCTCGTTAGTGAATAAACAACAAGATACCATTTCAAATATGGCTGACAACTTATGTTTACTGCGCAAAAGTTATCGCTTTGATCAATATTCGGGTATAGGTTATTTAGCAAAAGCGGTTAACTCGGGGCAGGCAACCAGCAAACAGCTTTTAAAACTGTGCAATGATTATAATGATTTGTCCTATTTCACCAATAACGAACTCGCTTTTACAGCGTTAGATAAATTGATATTGGCGGGGTACACACACTATTTGCAAAGCCTGGCACCGATCAGCGCAATAAATCGTGACAGTGCGAAAAATTTATTAAAGCAGTTTAATCAATTCAAACTGCTTTGTGCAACGCGGGAAGGTGAATGGGGGGTTGATGGCCTTAATAGACGTTGTGAGCGTGTCTTAATAAAAGCGGGATTGATAAGTAAACCTGTTGATTTTCAGGGCAATGAACGTGACACTTGGTATATTGGCCGGCCCATTATGATAACCCAAAACAACTACCATTTAGGTTTGTACAATGGTGATATTGGTTTGTGTTTAATGGATGATGAAAATCAGTTACGTATCTATTTTCAAATATCAGACGGTTCAATCGCAGATTTTCAGCCGAGTCGATTACCTGCGCATAACACAGTCTTCGCGATGACGGTACATAAAAGTCAGGGATCGGAGTTTGAACATACGGTCTTACTGTTACCCGAAAACCCGTTGCCAGTGGTAACGCGCGAACTGATTTATACGGGCATTACCCGCGCTAAAAAACAACTCACCCTATTTGTCGATTTGCCTTTAATGGCCAGTGCAATCAAGCATAAAACAGAGCGCGCCAGTCGTTTAATTGAGCGTTTACAGTTGCAGCCAGAAAACAAAAATAACGAGGACAAATAAATTAAGATTAATTATCCGCCATTTGGTACTCGTGTGTTTTGCTTGCTACAATCTAAGGCATAGAAAAGTGATTGATTGCTGTTCTTTTCCTTATTTTTTGTACAGGAGGGGGGATGGATTTAGATATACGCACGCTTTTTATTGCCAATATGCTCACCGCGTTCATTGTCTCGATTATGATGCTGATTATTTGGCGGACCAGAAAATCAAACGCCAGTTTAGTCTGGATCTCTCTTGGATTTGGCTCTGTTATGATGGGCGCGATGTTGATCTCAAACAGTGATTATCTCCCCTCTTTTATTTCGATTATTATGGGCAATAGTCTTTATCTGTTATGGGTGGTTTTTGTCTGGCAAGGTACCCGTAACTTTCAAGGACTGCCTTTCCCTCTAAAAACTGTGCTGTTATCACTGTTACTCTTTACCTGCTTATTTGCCTATTATACCTATATCGATTTTGATACGGACATGTGTATTATTATTACCTCATTGTTTGTTATCACTTATTCAATTTTAACCGTGATTGATCTGTTAAAGCCTATCCATATAAAGTCCCCTGCCATTGAGCATAAATACACAGCGACAATCATAATTTTCTTTGTTCTTGTTACGCTGCTGCAGATTGTGATTGTGCTGATTAGAAAAGTAGACTCTCATTTTATGAATGCAGATTGGCTGCAACAGATATCCGTCTTGAGTTTTATGCTTTACAGCATTGCTTTTGTATTGGGGTTTTTATGGGTATTACAGCGCTATTTAGAAAATAGTCTCGTAGAGCGTGCCGCCGCATTAAAAAAAGCTAATTCATTAACCGATCACTTACGCCAAGAGGCTGAAAATGCAGCATTACATGATCCATTAACCTTAGCGGGTAATCGCCGTAAATTTCAAAACAACGCGAATTTAGAAAGAGATCGCCATTTACGCCATAACCATAGCCTCTGCCTTGCCTTTGTCGATATCGACCATTTTAAGGCGATCAATGATAAATATGGTCATTCTGTAGGCGATAAAGTATTACAATCATTAGTGACTTACTTTACAGACATTATTCGTAATATTGATATGGTTTATCGTTGGGGAGGGGAAGAGTTTATTATTTTGCTGCCGGAAACGAATTTAAATGAAGCGCTGCTTGTTTGTGAGCGTATTAGAGAGCATGTTCATGCAACTATGATGGTTGAGCAGGATAGAATCACCGTCAGTATCGGTGTTAGCCAGTTACGTGAGAAAGAAAGCATAAAAGCACTAGTCAAACGTGCTGATGAACTCTTATATGTTGCCAAACGCAGTGGACGAAATTGTGTTGTTAGTGATTTAAAAAATGGCAATCAGTGATCATAAAAAATGGCTTTATTAGTGGAGTACCGTGCTGCCATAGTCTGACAGCAGGGAAATTCATACACACATATGACAGGATTGAATTATAGATGACACCCGCAATAAAATTGATCCAAAAACAGCAGCTCCCTTTTCAAATTCACCAATACCGACATGATAAAAGCAGCGAATCTTATGGTTTGGAGGCGGCAAGCAAAATAGGGGCGGATCCTAAACAGGTGTTTAAAACATTAGTGGTGAGTTTAGATAATACCCAGTTGGTTGTGGCCATTTTACCCGTTGTTGCAAGACTGAGCATGAAACAGATTGCAAAAGTATTTGGTGCTAAAAAAGCTGCCATGGCAGATCCCCATGAGGTGCTGCGTTCAACCGGTTACGTGTTGGGCGGTGTCAGTCCGTTGGCACAGAAAAAACGGCTCAAAACAGCGCTTGATAAGCATGCGTTAAATTATGCAACTATCTATGTTAGTGCCGGGAAAAGAGGGCTGGATATTGAATTAAAATCGAGTGATTTAATCGCTCTGCTAAATGCCACTTGTGCTGATCTTTGTTGTTGATAAAGATGCGTGTTAGAGGTTATAACTATTTTAGTTTACCGCTCAATATTGATCGGGGAAATGTTTTTTTTATGTTAGCATCGCGGCCAATATATAGACAATATTAGGATGGGTGATGGAATCGTTTTTTACTTTGTACTTAAAACTCTTTTTTATGATGACCCCATTTTTTGTATTATCGCTTTTTTTAACTATGAGTAAGCATCTCACGTGGGTGGAAAAAAAGAGTGTTATTTTCAAGATGGCGATTGCAGTTACAGTGGGCAGTCTTGCTTTCTTACTCTTTGGAAAATATATATTTACCTTGTTTGGGATCACGCTCGATGCATTTAAAATTGGGGCGGGCACCGTGCTATTTTTAAGTGCGTTAGATATGATCCGCTCTGATAGCGAAATACCGACAACAGATTCAAAAAAAGGAACCCGGGATTTTGCCATAGTGCCGCTGGCTATTCCCAGCGCCGTCGGTCCGGGAATGATCGGTATTTTAATGGTTATTGGTGCAGAGACATCAGCGCCCATTAATATTCTTTGGGTCGTTTTGTCGCTACTCGCTGCAGTTATTTCATTAGTGGCCGTTTTGCTTTTATCAAACAAAATACAAGATTTATTGGGCAGGCAAGGTTTAGAAATTTTACCTAAAATTACCGGCTTATTTGTTTCTGCAATCGGAGCACAGATTGTTTTTTCTGGAATACAAGGTTTTCTACTTTAAAGAAAATAGCGCTAACAGGCTGTTAGCGCTCCCTGATTTATTCCTGCTCTGACCAAACTGCGTATTCATTGCCATTGGGATCTGTAAAATGAAAACGGACGCCGCCAGGAAAAGAAAAAATAGGTTTAATTATTTCCCCTCCCGCTTGTTTAATCTTTTCTGCCGTCGCCGTTATATTACTGCTGTAAATAACGGTTAATACGCTGCCATTTTTTGTGCATGCATTTAAAGTTGACAGGTAAAAACCTCCGTTTATTCCAGCGCCTAAAAACACAGAATATTGAGGGCCGTAATCGTTAAACTGCCAGCTAAAAACTGAGCTGAAAAAAGATTTCGTTTTAAGCAGATCTTTGCTTGGGAATTCTAAGTAATTGATTTTTTGATGTGCAGACATAATGGCTCCTAACCTTTGCTGTTAACTATCTTTGCCTATTTTAAACTGAAATTATAATCGTAAATGTGATTGGCGTTTATTAAAGCGATTTAAACAGTTGCAAATACTTACGGCTGACGGTTAATTGATCGGGGTTGTTTTTAAGCGTTAATTCAAGCCTGCCTGTCACTGTTTTTCTACTATGCTTGATCTGTTTAATATTAACAATGCTGCTGCGGTGAACGCGCCAAAATTGCTGATTATCCAGCTCGTATTCTAACTCTGCCAACGTTTTTCGAATTAAAAAGGAGTCATCACAAGTAACCACCTTTACATATTTTTGATCGCTGACAAAATAACAGATCTCATCTATCGCCAGTAAACGATTTATTACCCCTTTTTGCACTGGCAACAATTGTAAGTAGCTTTTTGTGTTTTCAGTGGTTTGTTCCTCACTCAACAAACGGCTTTGCAGCCGTTGTATTGTTTCCTGCAAGCGATTGATATCCAGTGGTTTGACAATATAGTGGCTGATATGACTGTTTTAATGTTATCTATTTTCATTATTTTTCCTGTCTTGATGCAGTGATCTAACTTGCTAGTTATTTTGCTGAAAATAGTGTAGTAGTTGACCGTTTTATAAGGCAATCGGTTTGCGATAAAATGGATTGATAAGGTGCGAAAGGGGAAAAAGTTATCTACTTTATCCTTATGGGAAGGGAAGATATGGAAAACTGTGTGGCAGAAAGCATATTTGCAGGTTTGTAAAACTCGACTAAAGAGCAAACAGGGTCTATAATAGTGCGTCTTAAATTCCATAAACAAATTAAATTTTAAGCACTCATTTAACAAAATGTAGCAGGGGAAATGAAAAATAATCATTTTAGCCCTTGTTATTTTTTTGTTCATCCCTATTTAATAGACAATGAGATCGCTTAAATTATTAACATCAAAGATAAAGGAAATAAAATGCAAGTTTCTGTTGAATCAACACAAGGCCTAGAGCGTAAGCTTACTATTACTGTTGCCGCTGACCTGTTTGAAAAAGAGTATGATGGTCGTATTCTCCATTTGTCTAAAACACAACGTGTTGACGGTTTCCGCCCAGGTAAAGTACCTGTATCAGTTATTGCTAAGCGTTTTGGCTCGTCTGTCGAGCATGAAGTTGCTAGTGAAGTAATGCAGCGCAACTTCTTTGAAGCTATTGTGGCTGAGAAATTAAATCCAGCAGGCGCGCCAACAGTTGCTCCTCAAGCGCGTCAAAGAGGCGAAGATTTTGTTTTCACTGCAACATTTGAAGTTTATCCTGAAGTGACGCTAAAAGCGCTTGAAGAATTGTCTGTTGAACAAGAGTCTGCACAAATAACGGATGCAGACTTAGATAATATGATTGAAACACTTCGTAAACAGCACGCTACATGGACTAGTGTTGAACGTGAAGCTGCGGATGGCGATCAAGCTACACTTGATTTTGCAGGTTCAATTGACGGTGAGTTGTTTGAAGGCGGTAAAGCGGAAGGATTTCAAATCGTTCTAGGCAGCAACAAAATGATTCCTGGTTTTGAAACGGGTATCTTAGGCAAGAAAGCAGGTGAAGAATTTACAATCGAGGTAAACTTCCCTGAAGAATACCATGCGGAAAACCTAAAAGGTAAAGCTGCACAGTTTGCTATCAAATTAAATAAAGTAGAAGAGCAAGTGCTTCCTGAAGTAACAGCTGAATTTGTGAAAAAATTCGGTGTGGAAAGCGGCGACTTAGAAAATTTAAAAGCTGATGTTAAACAAAATATGCTCCGTGAACTTGAGCAAGTGCTTAAAAATAGCGCGAAAGATAAAGTATTAACAGCATTGGTTGAAAATAATGAAATTGAAATACCAAAATCCTTAGTTGATGGTGAAGTTGACGTTTTACGTAAACAAGCAATGGAACGTTACGGTAAACAAATGGATCCAAATAACTTGCCTGAATTACCAGCTGAACTATTTGCGGAACAAGCTGAAAAACGTGTTAAAGTTGGCCTACTATTAGGTGAAGTTATTAAAGTGAACGAATTAAAAGTTGACCAAGATAAAGTAACTGCATTAATCGAGTCTGCAGCTTCTGCCTACGAAGATCCAACTGAAGTTATTGAATACTACAAAAATAACAAAGAGATGATGCAAAACATGGAAAATGTTGCATTAGAAGAGCAGGCTATTGATTTTATTATTGAAAAAGCTAAAGTAACCCAAGTGAAAAAATCATTTGATGAAGTTATGAATAAATCTGTTGCTTAATAAGCTTAAGGCTTATTAAAACAATCGTTTAGATTTCAATGGCTCGTGTGATTTCACTCGAGCCATTTTCATTTTCAGTAGTTAATATACTAAAAATTATTTATTAGGGTAGAACATGTCAAATCCATTTGCTGGAAACACCGATACAATTAGTAACGCGCTTATACCTATGGTTGTGGAACAAACAGCAAAAGGTGAGCGTTCTTATGATATTTATTCTCGTTTATTAAAAGAACGAGTTATTTTCTTGACGGGGCAAGTTGAAGATCAGATGGCCAATGTGATCGCCGCGCAGCTTCTGTTTTTAGAATCAGAAAGCCCAGAAAAAGATATCTTTATTTACATCAACTCACCTGGTGGCTCGATCAGTGCAGGTATGGCTATCTACGATACTATGCAATTTATCAAACCAGATGTAAGCACCGTCTGTATGGGTATGGCAGCCAGCATGGGCGCATTTTTATTGGCAAGTGGGGCCGCTGGAAAACGTCATTGCTTACCCAATGCAAAAGTGATGATCCATCAACCGTTAGGTGGATTTCAAGGGCAAGCCTCTGATTTTGAGATTCATGCCAAAGAGATCATTGCAACTAAACAGCGTATGAATGCATTATTAGCATTCCATACGGGTAAAGATATTGAAATTATTGCTAAAGATACAGACCGTGATAATTTTATGCGTGCTGAAGAAGCGGTCGAATACGGTATCGTAGATTCTGTGTTAGCAAAACGCTCATAATTAAAGGAACCAAAATGTCAGATAAACACAGCGGTAGCGGCGATAGCAATAGTCTACTTTATTGCTCTTTCTGCGGAAAAAGCCAGCATGAGGTGAAAAAACTCATTGCAGGCCCATCGGTTTATATTTGTAATGAATGTGTCGATCTTTGTGATGATATTATCAAAGAAGAGATTGCTGAAATAAGCAGTGCAGCTGAATCAGTCGGGAGTGATAAAAAATTACCCACTCCGCATGAAATCCGTGCCAGTTTAGACGAATATGTAATTGGTCAAGATACGGCTAAAAAAGTATTATCTGTAGCTGTATATAACCATTATAAACGTCTCAAACACGGTGATGTTGCTAATGGTGTCGAACTCAGTAAAAGTAATATTCTATTAATCGGTCCAACAGGTAGCGGTAAGACATTATTGGCTGAAACCATGGCTCGTCTATTAGATGTTCCTTTTACCATGGCCGATGCGACAACATTAACCGAAGCGGGATATGTTGGTGAAGATGTTGAAAACATTATTCAAAAACTGCTCCAGAAATGTGAGTACGATCCTGAGCGAGCGCAACGCGGTATCATCTATATTGATGAGATTGATAAAATCACGCGTAAATCAGAAAACCCATCTATCACACGTGATGTATCGGGTGAAGGTGTGCAACAAGCATTACTTAAACTGATTGAAGGTACTGTTGCTTCGATTCCACCACAAGGGGGACGTAAGCACCCTAACCAAGAGTTTATCCAAGTTGATACCTCTAAAATCTTATTTATTTGTGGTGGTGCATTCTCAGGGTTAGATTCTATTATCGAGAAACGCGTTGAGACGGGTGCCGGTATTGGTTTTGGTGCCACAGTTCGAGGTAAAGATTCAAAAGCGACACTGAGTGAAACATTCCAAAAAGTTGAGCCGCAAGATTTAGCAAAATATGGACTGATTCCTGAATTTATTGGTCGTTTGCCGGTTGTTGCTACATTAACTGAACTTGATGAAAAAGCATTGGTTGAAATATTAACCACACCGAAAAATGCGATTACTAAACAATATGCTGCGCTATTTGCTTTAGAAGATGTAGAGCTTGAATTCCGCGAAGAAGCATTAATTGCGATGGCTAAAAAAGCGATGGTACGCAAAGCGGGAGCACGTGGTTTGCGTTCAATCGTTGAGTCTGTCTTGCTGGAAACAATGTATGACTTACCATCGGTTGATAATGTCTATAAAGTTGTAGTGAATGAAAAGGATATTAACGGGGAGTCACAACCATTAATGCTCTATTCAGATCAACCGACTAAACTAATTTCGTCTGATAAATAAGCAATCAAGCAATTAATTGTTAATAAAGGGAGCCTTGTGCTCCTTTTTTTATTTATGACCTTGAAAAATATCATACAATCCCCAATATTACTGTTCACGCTTTTTTTAAATTTACCTGTTTTGAAAATCTTATAAAAACAGGTAACTGGGGATATTATGAAAACAGAATCAGAGCTGCAATTAACCCTGCCAGTCCTACCTTTACGCGATGTAGTCGTATATCCGCATATGGTAATTCCACTGTTTGTCGGTAGAAAAAAATCTATCAATTGTTTAGAAGCTGCCATGGAGCAGGGCAAAAAAGTATTTTTAGTGGCACAAACTGAAGCCTCGTTAGATGATCCTAAAATGGATGATTTGTATAAGATAGGTACAGTTGCAAATATTCTGCAACTGCTTAAATTACCAGATGGTACGGTGAAAGTGTTAGTTGAAGGTGTGCAACGTGCGCAGCTGATAAATGATATTGATAATGAAGAGTATTTTTTTGCGGAAGTTGAATTGCTGGAAAGTCAGGAAATTGATGACGAGGAAGAGGAAGCTTTATTACGCAGTGTAATGGGACAGTTTGAGTCATATATTAAGCTCAATAAAAAGATCCCGCCTGAGGTATTGGCTTCCGTTAATGGTATTGATGAAGCTGAACGCCTTGCAGATACGATTGCAGCGCATATGCCATTGAATCTAGAAGATAAACAAACCGCTTTAGAATTGACATCGATCACTGAGCGTTTTGAATTTCTGATGGCGATGATGGAAAGTGAAGAAGATATTCTAAAAGTCGAAAAACGGATCCGCAGTCGCGTTAAAAAGCAGATGGAGCGTAGCCAGCGCGATTATTATCTCAACGAGCAGATGAAAGCTATCCAAAAAGAGCTGGGTGAATCTGAAGATGGTCAAAATGATCATGATCTGCTGGCAGAGAAAATTGAAAATGCCGGAATGTCTAAAGAAGCTTATGAAAAAGCTATTTCTGAGCTGAAAAAATTAAAAATGATGTCGCCAATGTCATCTGAAGCCAGTGTGATCAGAACTTATATTGAAAGTTTATTGAATGTTCCATGGAAAAAACGCTCACCTGTTAAGAAGAATATCGCTAAAGCACACGAAATATTAGATGCCGATCATTATGGACTCGATAAAGTAAAAGAGCGCATTTTAGAATACCTTGCAGTGCAGACACGTATTAATAAATTAAAAGGGCCTATTTTATGTTTAGTGGGGCCGCCGGGTGTAGGTAAAACTTCATTAGGTCAATCTATTGCTCGTTCAACAGGACGAAAATATGTGCGTATGGCATTAGGCGGGGTACGTGATGAAGCAGAAATTCGTGGTCATCGCCGTACTTATATTGGTTCATTGCCGGGTAAAATTATTCAGAAAATGAGTAAAGTCGGGGTTAAAAACCCACTGTTTTTACTCGATGAAATCGATAAAATGGCATCAGATCTACGTGGTGATCCCGCTTCTGCACTATTGGAGGTATTAGATCCTGAGCAAAATAATACCTTTAACGATCATTACCTTGAAGTAGATTACGATCTCTCCGATGTGATGTTTGTTGCTACTTCAAATTCAATGAATATCCCGGGGCCATTACTTGACCGTATGGAAGTGATTCGTTTATCGGGTTACACCGAAGATGAAAAATTGAATATTGCCAAGCAGCATTTAACCAATAAGCAAGTAAAACGTAATGGGTTGAATGAGAAAGAAATTAACATTGATGATAGCGCTATTATCGGCATCGTTCGTTATTATACCCGTGAAGCTGGGGTGCGTGGATTGGAGAGAGAGATCTCGAAAATTTGTCGTAAAGTCGTTAAACAAATCTTATTGGATAAAAAACTTAAAAAAGTTGATGTCAACATAGATAACCTAAAGGATTATTTAGGCGTACGTCGTTATGACTTTGGTAAGGCAGATTCTGCTAATCAAGTTGGACAAGTGACGGGGCTCGCATGGACGGAAGTCGGTGGTGAACTATTAACTATTGAAGCGACCTCTGTTCCAGGTAAAGGTAAACTAACCTATACGGGTTCGCTTGGTGATGTTATGAAAGAATCTATTCAGGCGGCGATGACGGTAGTGCGTTCGAAAGCAGAGCAGTGGCGAATTAATGCTGATTTTCATGAGAAACGTGATATTCATGTTCATGTACCTGAAGGTGCAACACCCAAAGATGGTCCCAGTGCCGGGGCGGCGATGTGTACGGTATTAATTTCTACCCTTACAGGGATCCCGGTTCGCGCTGATGTGGCAATGACTGGAGAAATCACCTTACGCGGTGAAGTATTGCCAATTGGCGGTCTAAAAGAAAAATTATTAGCGGCAAGACGCGGTGGTATAAAAACAGTATTAATTCCATTTGAAAATACCCGCGATCTGGAAGATATTCCGAGTAATATCAAAGATCAATTGGAAATTAAACCGGTACGTTGGATTGATGAAGTATTAGAGATAGCGCTACAAGATAGCCTCAAAGGGTTTTCAGTAGAAAAATAGGTGATAAACCGCATAAAACAGGGGCTTGTTGCAGAATTTCTTATAAATTCACTTGCACCAGTTTAAATAGCAACGTAGCCTACGTGCAGTGTATTTCAATGTGTGTTTATTGCCTATATAAATATAAAGGTGAACACCACAATTATAAAAATGGGGATAAAAAATGAACAAAGGTCAATTAATCGATAACATCGCTGAAAGTGCAGATATTTCTAAAGCAGCAGCTGGACGTGCACTAGATGCATTTATTGATACTGTTACTGAAGCATTAGTTGAGGGTGATAATGTTTCACTTATCGGTTTCGGTGCTTTTTCTGTGAAAGAGCGTGCTGCACGTACCGGCCGTAACCCACAAACGGGCGGTGAAATTCAAATCGCAGCTGCCAAAGTACCTGCATTCAAAGCTGGTAAATCATTAAAAGATGCAATCAACGCTTAATATGTTGTTTGAATAATAATGAATTAAGCGCGTCAAATGATGCGCTTTTTTGTTTTCAGTTTCTCAGAGAAGAATATTTATGTTAGATAAAATGCGTGAAGGCTCACAAGGGATTGCAGCGAAAGTTATACTAAGTGTGATTATCTTATCGTTTGCCTTAGCGGGTGTTAGCGGTTACCTAGGCGGCGGAAGTGCCTCTGTTGCCGTGAAAGTTAATGATCAAGAAATTAGCCAAGCAAGTGTTGAGCAAGCTTATAAAAATGAACGAGCGCGTCTGCAAGAGCAATATGGTGAGCAATTTGATGTTCTTGCATCAAACCCAGATTTCACGCAGCAAGTGAGAGCGCAAGCGACACAAACACTTATTTCAGAGTCTTTAATAGCGCAAGCAATCAGCGAAATGGGATTACGTGTTGGTGATCAGCAAGTTAAAAACGAAATTCGTAAAATGATGGAGTTTCAAGTTGAAGGTAAATTTAGTAATGAAAGATACTTATCCTTGTTACGTCGCGCGACTTACACACCGGCTCAATTTAGTAAGAGTGTTAAACAAGATTTAGCTCGTCGCCAGTTGTTGCAAATGTTAGTGGGTAGCGAATTTTCTTTACCTGCAGAAGTTGATTTAGCGTATCAATTGCAAGCACAACAGCGGGTTGCAAAAGTATTAACAGTAAGGGCTGCTGATTTTGAAAATAGCGAAAAAGTAAGTGCAGATGAAATTAAAACTTACTATGACAACAACACCCAGTTATTTCAGTACCCTGAACAGGTGAGTGTTGATTATGTCCTATTGGATAGTTCAGCTTTAGTACTTCCTACGCCAGTTAATGACGCTGATATAGAAACCTATTACGATAATCACCAATCAGATTACCAACGCGCTGAACGTCGCAAAGTGGCGCATATTTTAGTGCAGGGTGATAGTGAAGCTTCGAAAGAGAAAGCAGCAGCTATTTTAGCCGAGCTTAAAAAGGGTGCCGATTTCGGCAAGCTTGCAGAAGCAAAATCCGACGACACTTATTCTGCTAAAAACCAGGGTAAATTAGAGTGGTTTGAGCGTGGCGTGATGGATCCTGACTTTGATAATGCGGCATTCTTGCTAACCAAAGAAGCACCATTATCTGGCGTTGTTAAATCCGAGTTTGGTTATCACATTATTAAATTAGTTGATCTTCAAGCCAGTAAAACATTGCCGCTAGCGGATGTGAAAAAACAAGTTGTAAATGCGTTAGAACAGGAAGACATGAAGGATCTTTATTACCAATTGCAGCAACGTTTAAGTGAAGTGGCTTTTGAGTCACCGGATAACTTAGATGAAGCAGCGACTGTAATCGGCGCTCAAGTACAACACACAGAGCTGTTTTCTGAAGAGCAAGTGCCTGATATATTGGTTGATAAAGCGATTCTAGATACAGTTTTTGACTTGAATTTCCGTGAACAGAGAATGAACTCTGAAGTTATTGAAATTTCAGATGGTAAAGCGATTGTCGTACGTGTTAATGAACACAAAGCGTCATATCCGCAACCGCTATCTGAGGTTTCTGATCTGATTGCAGCACAACTTACCGCTGAAAAATCACGTATAGAAGCGCAAGCCTTTGTAGAAGCAATCACTGCCAAATTAAATGCGCAGGAGTCTGTTTCCGGGCAACTGGCTGAAAAGGATCTCGCTTTTAGCAGCGATTTAACCTTTGGACGCTATAGCCGTGATTATGATTATGAAGTGGTTCAGAAGGTCTTTAAACTCGCGAAACCAAGTGCAAACCAAGTGGTACGTGATTGGGTAACGACAAGCACCGGTGACTATGCGGTGGTTGAACTATCTGCTGTGATTGATGTTGATCCAGCTGTTACTGATAATGCGGCTAAAGAGCAAATCGCGAAGATGTTAACGCGTTCAACTTCTGAAGCGACGTACCAGGCATTAGTTGCACAGCTAATGGATAATGCAGATATTAAATATACCGTCACTAACTAGTTAGTTAAAATGGTTTTTAAGGCGACTTATATAGTCGCCTTTTTTGTACCAATTTAGCGCCTCCCGAGGCTTTTTTAGCAAGTCACTACGCTGTATCAATTTACTTATTCCGAGCTGAGGTTACTTAGCAAAAGCATCAATAATAGGACAGCAGGGTTCGGCATCTCCATGGCATTGCTCGGTTATTGTTTTTAGCCTGTTTAAAAGGATTTGTTGCTGCTCGATACGTGCCTGCAGCTCCTCTATTTTCTGTAATGCAATCGCTTTAACATCACCGCTGCTGCGTGTCTTATTTTCACATAATTGTAATAATGCTCTACTCTCTTTTAAATTAAAACCCGCATCTTTAGTGCTCTTAATAAAATGCAGCTGCTTGATCAATGCTTCTGGGTAATAGCGGTAGTCATTAGCGCCACGTGGCGGGGTGATTAAACCTATCTCTTCATAATGACGAATTGATTTTACTGATAAGCCAGTTTCTTTAGCGGCTTGACTGATAGTTAACATATTGACTTCCTTCTTAAATCAACGCCTTTTAGTAAGTCTGAAACGTTTTAATAACAGTGAATTTGTTAATACTGTAATGCTGGATTACGCCATCGCAGCGTCTGTAATGGCGAGACTTAAGTAGCCTAAAGCGGCAGCGGGAATCGCCACTGTATTAAAAACAAATGCCCAAAACAGGTTTTGTTGTATCTTAACCCAAGTTGCTTTGGAAATATCAATCGCTTGTGCTACTAAACGCGGATCATTACGCATTAAGGTAATAGAGGCGCTTTGTTTCGCCACATTACTGCCTGTACCCATAGCAAGACTGACATCAGCTTGTGCGAGCGCAGGAGCATCATTCACGCCATCGCCTACCATAGCGACCTGTTTATCTTTTTGTAACGTTAATAGATGGGTAAGTTTTGTTCAGGTTTGAGTTCTGCAATGCTTTAATCAATACAACGGGCACAAGAACGGCGCTTATTTTATCAACCAATTGCATAATTGGCGCCTTGCTCATCTGCGCGGTAGCGGGGTGCTGTGCCATCAGTGCATTAACAGTTAGCCATTATCCTTAAGTTAAGGTCAACCTTAACAGCGTAAATATTTGCTATTTAGTAAAAATAGTAGAAAATAAGGCTGTCTATATAAACAGGTGTTGATTTTGACTGAACTTTCTTTAACCAGACAACGAAAAATAATCCATATCGATATGGATTGCTTTTACCTCTTATCAAGAGAAAAATTAATTTATTTTAATGCGTTAATTATTTGGGCTACTAATAACCTTGGTTGTCGAAGTGATTTGTAGTAAATATTCTTTACAGAAAATGAGTGTTTTGTAATGTATAGAATACAGAGCCTTTTTAACCACAAAAAACGCCTAAAATCCTTTACATTTTGACCTTTTGTGACAGTGGAAGATAGTATGATAAAAAGCGATCTACATTGTAGAAAAATTATACATATAGATATGGATGCGTTTTTTGCTTCCGTTGAAATGCGGGATGAGCCACTTTATCGCGATATTCCACTCGCTGTTGGTGGTAGTGAAATGCAACGCGGTGTCATTAGTACTTGTAACTATGAGGCCAGAACGTATGGTGTCCGTTCCGCTATGCCTACAGGGAGGGCCAAAAAATTATGTCCTCATCTTGTTGTCGTTAATGGGAGGATGCAGGTATACAAACAGGTATCTGCGCAATTAAAAAAAATTTTTGAACGTTACACAAATCTAATTGAACCTCTTTCGTTAGATGAAGCTTATTTGGATGTTACAAACTGTGATCTTTTTCATGGGTCGGCAACACTTATTGCTAATGCAATTCGTTCTGATATTTGGAATGAACTACAACTTACCGCTTCCGCTGGTGTTGCCCCAATCAAGTTTTTAGCTAAAGTAGCTTCAGATATGAACAAGCCAAACGGGCAGTATGTCATCCCCCCCAGTGATGTGCAGAAAGTTATCGATGACTTGCCGTTAGGGAAGATTCCTGGAGTAGGTAAGGTTAGTATTGAGAAGTTAAATAAAGTGGGTTTTTACAATTGCAAAGACATTAGAAATAGTGACTACAGAGAACTTTTGTTGAAATTTGGTCGTTTAGGGGCTTCTCTATGGGATAAAAGTCACGGTATAGATAATCGTGAAATAGTTGCTGAAAGAGAGAGGAAATCTGTTGGGGTAGAGCGAACCTTTTCAAATAATATATATACTTATGAAGAATGTTGGAGGGTGGTAGAGCAGAAACTTTATCCCGAACTCGAAAAAAGATTAAAAAAGGTCAGTCCTGAAAATAATATCACCAAGCAGGGAGTGAAAATTAAGTTTTCTGACTTTAGGCAAACCACTATAGAGCATGTACACAACCAGCTTGATCTAGAGTATTTTAAAGAATTGTTAAGGGATATTCTCCTGCGTCAGGATGGAAGAGAAATACGACTGCTTGGATTAAATGTAATGCTTAAGCCTGAAGAGGTGGATATTCAGTTGAAGCTAGACCTAAACATTTAAGTACTGATTTGTTGTGGCTCGCATGGAACAGTAAGATAATTAAATTATAGCCTCTCACCGCGAAAGCAGTGAGTTTTTCGAGTTATTTCAGTAGGTCTTGTATTAGGACGATTGCATGTTCATGTTCTTCTTTTGAGGCTATCTCCTCACTAAGCGGCAATAACCATTGACGTTCTTGTCCTAGACTTATTACATTAGGTATATTCATGATTTTTCTCATTAGATAATCAAACTGAGGCTACTAGCAAAATGAACGAAAAAGACAGGCTACACAATATTCTTCAGGTGACGTTAGAGGCTTTCGATGGTGATAATGAAGCCGCTCAGCAGTGGATGAAGCACCCAGTTAAGGGGCTTGGTGACAGGCGGCCTGCTGATATGGTCGGTACAGATACTGATACCAAGACAG
>NZ_JBLIEK010000053.1:0-24939 GCF_047632995.1 Psychromonas sp. | reverse complement strand
GTATCGCGACAGCGATGTGGTACGAGCGGGTGAATTCTGCGAACCCTTATCGTTGCATTTTGTTTCCTTAAACCTTGTTCAAGGGACTGCAATGCAAGGGGGTATTCCCATGTGATAGTAGGGCGAATTTTGCGGCAGCAAAGGGGTATGAGCGGATTAGCTCTACGAGTCCTAACCATCGCCAAGCGGCCAATAACGATTTGTGTTTTACCTACTCGAGGATTTGGAAGGTAGACAATCTGCAGTAGGAGGTATCAAAAGAGGTTATAGTCGGTGCGATTTTGCTGCAGCAAGGTGTCACGAGCGAGCTAGGCAACTTAAACCTCCAGTCCTTCTTTGGAGGACTGGAGGGATAAAAAGTATGCCGAAGGCATTCCGGCTGTCTTGATCAATTATGATGGGGATGGGATAACTTTCTAGATACCCATTTCCCCAAGTAAAAAGGGTTAAAAAAAACAAAATGGGCCAACTTGATCATAAATTATTTTGCTATTAACATCTAGAATCAAGTAGTTTAACCCAATCGTACTAAATCACCTTCTAATCAAGCCATTCTAAGCGGCCTATTTTTAATCAAAATAGTTCGTCTTCGGCAGTTTTTTTGCCTTTAGAATCGTCTTCTTTAATAAACGCACGTTGCTCAACATATTCGCTTGGCACTGAACCGTTTTTAAAGTACTCAAAACGTGTTGTATAATCTGTTTTATAAGTCAGTAATCCTGTCGCGAGATCGATACGAGCGGTCGTAATACTCATGGGCTTTTCAGGAAAGATGGCAGGCTCTGATGCAGTGGTGTCTTGCATAAATTCTATCCATGCAGGTAGCGCGGTTACAGCACCAAATTCACCGCCATATCTTTGTTCTTTATCTAGATTATTGTTATAGCTTGCTCTACCTAAATCACGATCAAAATTATCAAAACCCACCCATGATGTGGCCACTGTATTACCCACATATCCAGAGAACCAAGCGTCTTTTGAGTCATTTGTGGTGCCAGTTTTTCCACCGATATCTTTACGATCTAGATCTCGTGACGCTCGCCAGCCTGTTCCATTCCAACCAGTCTTATGCTGCCAATTGCCCCCTCCGAAAACGGCGCTATTAAGCAATTCGCGCGTTAAAAATGCAGTTTCTTCACTGATTGCAGATGGTGCAATCTGCTCTTCACTAACTGGTGAAATTGAGCATAGATCTGTTATTCCACCCTCTTTGATTTGCTCAATGAAAAGTTTTTCTGTTGAGTATTGTTTCTCATATAACCTAGTGCAGTACCTGCAGACGATTTTAGGGCTTGTTTGATAAAGCACCGTACCATAGGCATCTTCAATTCGCTCTATGATATAAGGCTCTATTTTAAAGCCACCGTTGGCGATAATGGCATAACCTGTTACCAGCTCTAGAGGTGTTATGGATGCAGAGCCAAGCGCAATCGAGTAACTGTGTGGTAACTCCTCTTTATTGAAACCAAACTTTCCAAGCTGATTGATAACTTTTTCTATACCGAGATCTTGTACCAAGCGTACAGAAACAACATTTTTAGATTGGCCAAGCCCACGTCGTAAGCGAATAGGACCAGCGTATACTTCTGGGGAGTTTTTAGGACGCCAGGCTTTGCTACCGCTCCATTGGGTAATTGGTGCGTCATTAACTAATGTCGCAAGCGTATAGCCATTATCGAGTGCGGCGGAGTAAATGAAGGGTTTAATGTTTGAGCCTACTTGACGTTTTGCTTGCGTCGCACGATTAAATTTACTTTGTACAAAACTGAACCCACCCACCAGAGAGGTAATCGCACCATCTTGTGGATTTAGGGATACAAAGGCTGCACTTGCATCAGGATATTGTGATAGCTCTAATACCTTTCCTATCTGGCGCACCCAAATTTGTTCACCCACTGCAACTATATCAGCTGCCTTTTCCGGCTCATCGCCTTGAGCAGAATCACTTATAAAAGGACGAGCCCAACTTAACCCATCCCAAGTGATCTCTTGTATCTTCCCTTCGTTGTGCTTGCTGATTACTTTAATCGATTTCTCATTCACCTCGATAACAACAGCTGGTTGTAAATCGCCAAAATTTGGCTGCGTTTGTAGGCTTGCTGTAATTTCTTTTCCGCTCCAATTGTTGGCAGGGGCCTCCCACAATTTTTTGCTTGCACCTCTGTAACCATGGCGCTTATCATATTCATGTAAATTGTTTATAAGTGCTTTATTGGCAGCTTCCTGAGATAATTTATTAATAGTTGTATAAACGTTAAACCCATCATTATAGCTACGCTCTTCACCGTAAAGCTCAACAAGTTTACTACGTGCCAGTTCGGCCACATAGTGTGCTGATAAAGTGATTTCTGCACCATGGTATGTAGCTGTTATGGGGCTATTAACAGTCTCTTCATATTTACTCTGCGTAATATATGATTCATCCAACATACGCGCTAATACAGTGTTGCGACGATTTTTGGCATTTTCTGGAGAATAGATTGGATTTAAGTGAGAAGGGGCTTTGGGTAAACCTGCAAGTATAGCTATTTCCGATAAGGTTAACTCAGAGACTGTTTTCCCATAATATACTTGAGCAGCGGCACCGACACCGTATGAGCGGTGGCCCAAATATATTTTATTCAGGTAGAGCATTAAAATTTCATCTTTGCTTAATATTTGTTCAATTTGAATAGCAATAAAAATTTCTTTTATTTTACGTATAAATGTTTTTTCGCGGGTTAAAAAGAAATTGCGCGCGACCTGCTGGGTAATAGTGCTGGCGCCTTGTTTTGCTGTGCCGGTTGAGGCGTAAACCATTGCCGCACGAATAATGCCGATTGGATCAATACCGTAATGTTGATAATAGCGGCTATCTTCGGTCGCAATAAAGGCCTGAATTAATTTTTCAGGGATTTCTTCTATTGTAAGGGGAATACGACGTTTTTCTCCAAACTGAGAAATTAGCTCGCCATCAATACTGAATACTTTCATAGGGACTTGAAGCCGAATGTCTTTTATCGAAGCGACATCAGGTAAATCAGTTTTAACTTGGTAGTAAATAGTAATTATTGTCCCAATTCCCGCTAACCCAATAATAATAGAAGCTAAGAAAATGCGTTTTATCCATTTAATCATTTTGTATATACCTTAAATATTGCTGTAATTAATTCATTTAAGTTGATGTTTCTTAGATCCGACGCACAGTATATAGTGATATTTTGGGAGTTACAGCGGAATAATAGCTTACAAGCTTGGAAGTTCATGATTTTAGACTTATTATTAGCCACGAAAATTAATAATTCGCTTATTAAATTTATTATGGCAAGGGTGGTATGTTTGAAAATATGAAAAAGATGAATTTAGATGCTTTAATTGGAATCGATTTCGGTTCAAATTCTATCAAAGCAATTGCCATATCGAAGGGTAAGGGAACTTTTCAAATAGATGCTGTTGCAGAGGCTCCTATTGCAAAAGGGCTGATTGTTGATAATCATTTTGAAGATATTACCAAGCTAACTCAAGTTATTAACCAATTACGGAAAAACTTCCCTAGTGCGTATAAAAATGTTGCGATTGCCGTAACGGGCGCGGATGTTATTACAAAAGTAATTCCAATGAGTGCAGAGCTGAGTGAGTTAGAACTAGAAGCTCAGGTTGAGCTTGAGGCAGAAAGTAGCATTCCTTTTCCATTGGATGAAATATTTTTGGATTTTGAAGTTCTCGCTCAGAATGTTAATAGTAAAGAATTAAATAATGTATTAATAAGCGCCGCGCGAAAAGAAACGGTGTTATCGCAAGTTGATTGTGTTGAAGCTGCCAATTTAAAAGTGAAAATCGTTGATGTTGCTAGCCATGCATTAGCAAGAGCCTGCGAACTCTTATTCGCACGCGAAGATTACGACAGAGGTGTTGCTGTTGTAGATATTGGCGCATCACAAATGATGCTTAATATTATGCATCAAGGTAGTGTGATTTTTTCTCGTTCTAAAAATCATGGTGGTGCTATTTGCACTCAAATGATGGCTGATCATTATGGTTTTAAATTTAACGAAGCGGAAAAAATAAAAATCGACCATAATTGGCCTGTGGACTGCGATATTGATGTTATCGCCCCTTTTGTAAATATGACGGTTAATCATTTGCGCTTTGACTTACGGATGTTTACCAACGCCCCCAATAATATCCAGGTTGAAAAACTAATTTTAACTGGCGGTTGTCAATTAATGCCTGAACTCGTAACGCAATTATCTGAAGAGTTAGATCTCTATGTTGAAGTTGCCGATCCCTTTATTGGTTTTGAGTATAAGAATGAAGCCGATAAACTTTTACTTCGTGAGGTTGGCGTAAAATATATGACGGCACTCGGATTAGCATTAAGAGGAGTTCAGTAATGTCTCATATTAATTTATTGCCGTGGCGGGATGACTACAAAAAGAAAAAGAAAAAGGAATTTTTTGTGGTATTAGCGCTGAGCGCTGCCGTAGTACTCGGGCTCTCTTATGCGGGGAAAATGTATGTCGAAGCATTGATTGGTGCACAAGAGGCTCGGAATGAATTTTTACAAAAGGAAACCCTTGTTATAGATCGCCGTATTGCTGAGGTTCGTCAAATTAAGAAAGAAAAAGCGGAGCTTGAAAAGCGTATTAATGTGATTCAACAATTAGAAGAAAAACGTAACTATGCAACCCATCTGTTTAATAGCTTAGTTGAGGTTGTTCCCGTAGGTATTTATTTAAACAATGTGCAGTTTTCTGATGAGCAGGTCGATGTCGTTGGTATGAGTGAATCAAATAACCGTTTAGCGAAAATGATGAGAAATATTGATGCATCTGGTTGGTTGGGAGGTTCTGAAATCAGTTCAATTGTTGCCGGGCCCTCAAAACCTATTAAATTAAGTAAATTTGCCATGAAATTTACAGTTATCCCTGAAATCAAGGGGGAGAAATAATGGACTTAAATGAATTGGATTTTGAAACTGTGGGTAGCTGGCCAGCACTTTATCGCGCTGTGTTTATCGCCATTGTGTGCGTTATTCTTAGTGGCGCTTTTTTCTATTATGTTACAACGCCTCAATTAGAACAATTGCAAAGCGTTAAGAAAGAAGAGATTACGCTAAAAAATCAATTTAAGATCAAAGCCGCATTGTCAGCAAATTTAGAAGCTTACCGTGCTCAGATGGCTGAAATTAATGTTATTTTTGATGGCTTATTGAATAAACTACCCAGTAATAAAGAAGTTGCGAGCTTACTCGATGATATTAGCTTTATCGGTTCCAACAACGGTTTACAGTTCAGAAGCATTAACTGGGGAGTGGTCAAAGATCATGAGCTTTCAGTTGAGGTTCCGATTAGTATTCAAGTTGTTGGCAGTTATCAGCAAATTGGTAAGTTTGCCGCTGATATTGCGGCTTTACCGCGCATTGTTATTCTGGACAATATAAGGTTAGCAAAAGGAGCAAATGATTCATTAACTTTGAATGTTATTGCCAAAACATATCGTTATAAGGGGGATAAATGAGAATTTTTATTCTGTTACTTATTACCCTGCCACTGTTTTCATGTGTGGAGGTCAAGGTTGATGATTTAAGTGAATTTGTTGTTAAAACTAAATCTCAAATTTACCCAATTAACGATAAGGTGCCTGCCTTAAAGAAAATTGAACCCATTGTTTTCACTCAAGGAGATGGGCGAAATCCATTTTCTGAACCGAAAGCTGAAGTTGTTGCACCGACAAAAAATACGCCTAAAAGTTGTCCTCAGCCAAATTTTGAGCGTAAAAAGCAACCTCTAGAGATGTATTCTCTTGATAATCTGATTATGCGGGGTACATTACGTATTGATGATGAGCTCTGGGCGCTTGTGCAAGTTTCGGGGGGCGAATTATACAAGGTTAAGCCTGGTTATTATCTGGGATTAAATCATGGAAAAGTTTTAAAAGTAACTAAGAATGAAGTTGAATTACTCGAATTGGCTTCAGATAGAGATGGCTGTTGGCAAGAGCGCATTACTCAAATCAAGTTGCAGTCTGAATGATATTAAAGCAGGGATGAAATTAAGCGCATGAAAAATATAAATCTAAAGCAAGTGTCGACCATTTTTTTTATGGTGGGATTGTTCTTCTCTTCAGTGGTGTTTGCTGAATCACAACTTATTAAACTAAATGTAAATCCATTGATTGATAATAAATTCGAGCTAAAGTTTGAATTTAACGAGGCGATTAGCGGCTATGCGTCTAAGCTTCACTACCGTCCCAATAAACTTGTTGTGGATGTAGATGACGCCAGTTCAGTGCTTAAACTTAACCCAATTAAAATCAAAAAAAATGGGGTCGATACGGTAGCAACTGAACGAACTACTGATGGGCTGCGCTTAATTATTTCACTTGATATGTTAATGCCTTATCGAGTCGTAAACGAAGGAAAGCATCTCTATATTCGTTTCGGAGATGTCACCCCAGAAGTGGCTGCTAATAGTGATGTTGAGGTGGCATTGGCCGCCGCTGTTTCGCAAGATGGCGGCAGTCAAATGGTAGCGGTAGCAAAAGCCGATGTTAAGGAAGATGTTAAGGCTGATGCAATATCTGCAACTATTATGGAAGCGCCTAAAGGTTATGTAAACAGCATAAAATCAATTGATTTTAAACGGGGCTCTGAGGGGCAAGGGAAATTGCTTGTGTACCTTGACAATTCAAGTGTTGCTGTAGATATCCGACGCAGAGATCAGCAGTTAATTGCGGAGTTCCAGAGTACTTACATCCCGAATGAATTTTTGTATATTATGGATGTTGTTGATTTTGCAACCGTTGTAGAAAAAGTTGAAACATTTAAAGAGGATGGTAAAACCCGCTTTGTTTTTGATATTAAAGATAATTATAACTATCGCTATGACCAATTAGATACTTTATTTATGATTGAAGTGTCAGAAAAGCCAAAAGATCAAAAAGAAAGTGTTTATCAAGGTAAAGCAATTTCTCTTAATTTCCAAGATATTCCTGTCCGTACGGTATTGCAGTTAATTGCTGATTTTAACGGTTTTAATTTGGTTATTACCGATTCTGTTAGCGGTAATATCACCTTACGTTTAGATGATGTGCCATGGGAACAGGCGCTTGATATTATCTTAAAAGTTAAAGGTCTTGGTAAACGAATGGATGGTAATGTTCTTATGATTGCTCCTGCCGCTGAGTTAGCAGCTAAGGAACGGGAACAGTTAGAGACAGAAAAAGAAGTTGCCGATTTAGCGCCACTTTATGCAGAATTCATCCAAATTAATTACGCTAAAGCAGGGGACATTGCGAATCTGCTGTCCAGCGGTAATAGCAGTCTACTCTCTGCGCGTGGCTCAGTCAGTACGGATACGCGAACCAATACTGTTTTATTAAAAGATACTGCAAGCGTTATTGACGCAGTGAAAGAGATGGTTGAAGTGTTAGATATTCCAGTGCGCCAAGTTGTGATTGAAGCGCGTATGGTAACAGTAAGTGATTCTGTTGGTGAAGAGCTGGGAATAAAATGGGGTGCAACCGCTACTGGTGGTAGTAGTGCGACATCCGGCTCATTAGAAGGCACTGAATCTGCCAATGGAGGAACTACTGGGGATATTGCAGATCGCCTAAATGTTAATCTTCCTGTTACAGGGGCAGCGGGTACTATTGCTTTTCAAGTGGCTAAATTAGCCGATGGGCAGATATTAGATTTAGAGCTTTCTGCTTTAGAAAAAGAGAATAAAGCTGAAATTATCGCTAGCCCGCGTATCACAACAGCAAATCAGCAAACGGCTTATATTGAGCAGGGTGCGGAAATTCCATACGTAGAGGCAGCTTCTTCGGGTGCAACTTCAGTTAGCTTTAAAAAAGCGGTGCTAAGTTTACGTGTAACACCACAAATAACGCCGGACAATAAAGTCATTTTAGATCTTGTTATTACCCAAGACTCTAAAGGTGAGATCATTCCAACGGGTACCGGCACGGCTGTATCAATTGATACGCAAGAGATTGGTACTCAGGTTTTAGTTGAAAATGGAGAAACCCTTGTATTGGGTGGTATTTACCAGCAGCGGGTCACCAATTCAGTCACTAAGGTGCCAGTATTAGGTGATATACCCTATCTAGGATATTTATTTAGAACAACTATTGAAGAGAGTGCAAAGTCTGAATTGTTAATTTTTGTAACACCGCGTATCGTAATGCAAACTACATATTAATCTACTCTTTTTCATCAAAAGCTGCAAAAGCAAAAATAAGCCTGAAATTAATATTCAGGCTTATTTGTTTGATAGGCTTGCAATAAGTTATTAACAATTGCGATAATGCACGACACTTCTTTTTTATAAAGGGGCTTCCCAGTAATTAATCACTTGAGTAATAATTCAACATGGCAGAGCAACGTAATATTTTCTTGATTGGCCCAATGGGGGCTGGTAAAAGCACAATAGGTCGTCATTTAGCACAAATGTTACATCTTAATTTTCATGACTCAGATGCTGAGATCGAGAAAAAAACTGGTGCAGATATCGCATGGGTTTTTGATGTTGAAGGCGAAGAAGGTTTCCGCAATCGTGAAGAAGAGATGATTGACGAATTAACACAAAAACACGGTATCGTTTTAGCAACGGGTGGCGGCGCAGTTATTCGCCCTGAAAATAGAGCCCATTTGTCTGCTAGAGGGATTGTTGTTTATTTAAAAACAAGTGTCAACAAACAGCTAGCGCGGACACTAAAAGACAAACGCCGACCATTACTGCAAACTGAAGATCCGCGTTCTGTGCTGGAGTCTTTAGCTGAAAAGCGTAATATTTTGTACGATGAAGTTGCAGATTATACCATTGAAACAGATGAACAGAGCGCGAAGGTTGTTGCGAGTCAAATTATCGCATTGCTGGATTTCTAATGGATAAGTTAATTGTTGATTTAGGCGACCGCAGCTACCCAATTTCAATTGGAGAAGGCTTGCTTGAGCAGTCGGAACTGTTTTCCAGTGCGATAACTGGCAAAAAAGTGATGATTGTTACTAATGATATTGTTGCTCCGCTCTACTTGCAAATTTGCAAAGATACCTTAAAAGCGTTTCAAATTGATGAGATCATTTTACCTGATGGTGAAAAGTATAAAAACCTCTCTACATTTGAAACTATTTTAACTGGGCTACTTGCTAAAAAACATGGGCGTGACACTACTGTTATTGCGCTTGGTGGTGGAGTGATCGGTGATATGGCGGGATTTGCTGCTGCTTGTTATCAGCGCGGAGTGCCATTTGTTCAAGTGCCGACCACTGTTTTATCACAAGTAGACTCTTCTGTAGGGGGGAAAACTGCGGTCAATCATCCTCTTGGCAAAAATATGATTGGCGCATTTTATCAACCTCAAGCTGTTATTATCGATATAAATTGCCTCAAAACCTTACCTGCCCGTGAGTTTGCAGCAGGCATGGCCGAGGTAATTAAATATGGCATTATTTACGATCACTCTTTTTTCACTTGGTTAGAAGATAACGTCGAGAATATTAAAACGCTACAGGCCGACTCGCTCACTTATATGATTAAACGCTGCTGTGAAATTAAAGCAGAAGTTGTTTCGCTGGATGAAAAGGAAAAGGGCATACGTGCATTGCTAAACCTTGGCCATACATTTGGTCATGCGATTGAGGCAGAGCAGGGGTACGGCAATTGGTTACATGGCGAAGCCGTTGCAGTAGGGATGATTTTAGCAGCGGAAACCGCCCTTATTATGGGGTTAATTGATCGCTCACAAGTTGATAAGATGAGCTCTTTAATCAAGCAGTTTGATTTACCGCTGACGCCACCAGAAAATATGAAATATGCCCAATATGCTGAGCATATGTTACTTGATAAAAAAGTACTAAATGGCAAGTTACGTCTGGTTCTACCTACCTCTATCGGCAGCAGTGAGTTATTTGATAATGTCAGCGAAGCAGTGCTTCGTCGTGTTACCGAGCGCTAATAAAGATGGTTGAACGTCAATTAATCTCTCTTCCGTCTCAATTGCAGTTGATCGATCGGCTGCAGCACCTTATTTATTTATCCTCCTCTCTTATTTTTGTCTCTGGCGAACAAGGCTCGGGTAAAAGTACCCTGATAGAGCAACTTTCCAATAAACTTCCTGGCGATATTCAGCAGGTTTTTATACAGCTCAATGATAAATTATCAGATTCAAAAATAAGAGAGAAAATCATAATGCAGCTGTATAAACAGCCGCTATTTGATGCACAGGATAGCTTGTTTACCTCAATGTCATTGCTGCAAGAGAAGCAGAACAGGGATGTACCACGTTTAATTATTTTGGATCATGCAGATTATCTTTCAGCAGATCTGTTAATGGAACTGCGGGAAATCATTGTTCATAAAGAGCAGTTTGGTGAAAGTGACATTAATGTTTTATTACTCGCATCTGAAAATGATAATCACAGAATGCGCGCATCTATAAATGCAGCTAGAGTGGATCATGACCGACAATGTGCCTGTTTAGATTTTAAATTAGAGGCACTTACAAACGATGAAGCTACCTCTTTATTAAATCATATTTTCAAACAAGAGCAGTACCAACCGAAAATACAACATCAAGATGCGTTGCAGAAGCAGTTGACCGCGTGTGCTGGCATACCTCAAAAAATAATTACCTTGGCAGAGCAAATAAGCGCAGGTGAATTTGAAGATAATGAACTCTCTTGGTTGAAAATACGTTTGCCAGCCATTCTGTTAATGTTTTTTCTGCTGATTACCGTGGCTGGTCTGGCGAATTATCTTTACCCTAAATTTTTCAAGCCGTTAGAACCCGCAATTGAAATTGAAGAAATCATTGAAAATGAAACTGTTTTATTAGAAGAGATAAGTGAAACTCAGTTAGTTACCAGTGATGCTAAGGAAGTCCCCGAATTGGTGGAAAAACTAGCAGGCAATTGGTCAAACAAAACAACAACAGAAATAAATGATAACCAGCTGGCAGTTGGAATAAGTGATGCAAGCGTCGAACGAGTTGTTATTTCTGATCAGGATATATTAAATTTAACCAATCTGGAAAAAGAGCCAGCTACAGACCTTGAAGCAATTAAAGAGACTCAAGCGCAGCCGATCATGGCAAAGGTTGAAATAATTCAAAGCGAAGAAAAATCTGCTGAGATTGATGCTTCATTAGATAATATTCAGCAAGTAAGTGAGCCAGAGTCCGCTATAGCAGAAATGCAGGATACGGCGGAAAGTGAGCCAGAAACTAAAAATATCATGCTCGATAATATAGAGCGAAAAGCAGAGATCACCCCACAGGTAAAAAATGAAAATGAAGTTATTGATAAAGAGCAAAGCTCCATTTTTACTGCACCCGCACAATTATTAGCGGTAGCGCCTGCACATTTCACCTTGCAGTTATCTGGATTTGCAACTGAAGAATCTTTTCAACAGTTTGTATCGGCACATAATTTACCGCAACCGAGCGTTTATATTTATCGAACGATACGTAATAATAAACCCTGGTATGTGGTTATTTTTGGCGACTATGATAGTCTGCTGTCGGCTAAAAAGGCGAGTAAAACCCTACCGGGTTCATTGGCAAATATGGACGTGTGGATAAAAAAATATCAGCTTGTTCATCAGGATTTGAGATTAAATAATGAATAAAAAGAACAGATCATTTCTCAAATGGGCGGGTGGTAAATTCTCACTAACAGAGCAGATTAACCAACGTTTACCCAAAGGAAGAAGATTAATTGAACCTTTTGTGGGGGCTGCCTCGGTTTTTCTAAACAGTGATTTTGATGAATATCTGCTTAATGATATTAATCCTGATTTAATTGAAATGTATAAAATCATTAAGCGTAGACCCAAGCAGTTTATTGTTGATGCAAAGTATTATTTTCAGGATAAGTTTAATGATGAGGCGACCTATTATCAGCTTCGTGCTGAATTTAATGACTGCACAGATTTATATAAACGCTCCTTGCTATTTCTTTATATGAATCGTCATGGTTACAACGGACTATGCCGTTATAACAAAAGCGGGGGCTTTAATGTGCCTTTCGGGCGCTATAAAAAACCCTACTTTCCAGAAAAAGAGCTGATCTTTTTTGCTGAAAAAGCTAAAAAGGCAACCTTTATCTGCAAATCCTATCAGAAACTGTTTAAGTATTTACGTGATGATGATGTGCTTTACTGTGATCCTCCTTATGTACCACTGAGTAAAAGTGCGTCATTTACATGCTACTCGAGTGATGGTTTCACCTTAGATGATCAAGCTAATCTGGCAAAATTGGCAAGAGAGTCAAAGTGCAGCGTGTTACTAAGTAACCACGATAATACTTTGACGCAAGAGCTCTATCGAGATGCCCTGTGTGATAAAATACAGGTCTCACGAACAATTAGTAGCCAGTCATCAACGCGCTTGCCGGTTGGTGAGATATTTGCGCTATTTGGGGCAGATCAAAAGCTTGCCGCGCAACAAAACAATAAAATAAAAAATAGTCCGTAGGCTTTTGCTTCGGTAGAATAAGCGCTCAATTTTGAAACAGGAAACAAACCATGACCGACTATTTAATCGCCCCTTCAATTCTTTCTGCCGATTTTGCGCGTTTAGGCGAAGATGTAGCAAAAGTACTAAACGATGGTGCCGATGTGGTCCATTTTGACGTGATGGATAATCATTATGTACCTAATTTAACGATTGGACCTATGGTTTGTAAAGCACTACGTGAATACGGTATAACAGCGCCAATTGATGTGCATCTGATGGTTAAACCTGTTGATACTATGATTGTTGAGTTTGCTAAAGCAGGCGCATCAATTATCACTTTTCACCCGGAAGCTTCCGACCATGTTGATCGCAGCTTACAACTGATTAAAGATCATGGCTGTAAAGCAGGCCTGGTTTTAAACCCGGCCACATCGCTGGATGTTTTAACCCATGTGATGGATAGATTAGATGTTGTTTTACTGATGTCTGTTAATCCAGGTTTTGGCGGGCAATCATTTATACCGCATACACTGGAAAAATTACGTCAGGTAAAGGCGCTCATTAAAAGCAGTGGTCGCGATATTCGCCTGCAAGTCGATGGTGGTGTTAAAACTGACAATATCAAAGAGATTGCAGAAGCGGGTGCCGATATGTTTGTAGCGGGCTCTGCTATCTTCAATCAGCCCGATTACAAAGTAGTGATTGATGAAATGCGCAGTGAATTAGCCACTGTTTAAGGCCATATTGATGCCCCTTTGTAATATTAAGCTTATCTGCTTTGATCTGGACGGGACGCTAGTTGATAGTGTCCCGGATTTACGTCTGGCACTTAATGCGATGCTTGATGAGCATCAGCTCGCACATTGTTCAGAGCGGGAGATTAAAACATGGGTTGGCAACGGTTTACCTAAATTAGTTGAACGTGCGCTTAATCATGTCACTCAAACAGCCTATGATCAGGCGTTTTTTATCTGCGCGTTAGCTTCATTTGAAAAACACTACCAGTATTATTTGAATAGTGCTTCTGGTTTATATGATGGCGTTGCTGAAACACTAAGCGCATTAAAAAAGAAAGGCTACAAAACGGCATTAATCACCAATAAAGCAGAGCAGTTTCTACCGGATCTGTTGGCTGGCTTTAATATTGCCGACAAGTTCGATCTGTTGCTCGGTGGCGATACGCTGAGCAGAAATAAGCCCGATCCGATACAGGTTAATTTTGCCTGTGAACACTTCTCTGTCAGTAAAGAGCAAACCGTTATGGTGGGTGATTCCCGTAATGATATTTTAGCCGGACAAAACGCTAATGTGCGCACCATAGCGCTTACTTATGGTTATAACTATGGCGAGCCGGTATCAACACTTAATCCAGACTTTATTATTAATCAATTCAACGAATTATTAGATCTGCTGTAGCAGTAGGGCAAGGAAAGAAGATGACTAAACCAATCGTATTAAGTGGCTGCCAACCCTCTGGTGGATTAACTATAGGCAATTATATGGGCGCGTTGCGTCAATGGGTGATGATGCAAGAAACGCATGACTGCTTGTACTGCTTAGTTGACCTGCACGCAATTACAGTACGCCAAGATCCGATTGCATTGCGCTCTGCTATTTATGACGGTTTAGCAATGTATCAAGCTGTCGGTATTGATCCGCAAAAAAGCACTATGTTTATTCAGTCGCAAGTCCCTGAGCATGCTGAGCTTTCATGGATTTTGAACTGTCATACGCAGATGGGCGAATTAAACCGTATGACACAGTTTAAAGATAAATCACAAAAAAATATTACTAATATTAACGCGGGTTTATTTAGTTACCCAGTGTTAATGGCTGCCGATATCTTACTTTATAATCCTACTAGTATTCCCGTCGGTAGTGATCAGAAGCATCTTGAATTGGCGCGTGATATTGCGATCCGTTTTAACAATGCTTATGGCGATACCTTTGTTGTTCCTGAGCCCGCTATTCCTAAGCATGGCGCCCGTATTATGAGCTTGCAGGAGCCAACTAAAAAGATGTCCAAGTCAGATGATAACAGTAAAAATTTCATTGGCTTATTAGAAGATCCTAAGGTCATTTTAAAGAAAATAAAAAGTGCTGAAACCGACTCTGATGAGCAGGCACGTATCTATTTTGATACGACTGAAAAACCCGGCGTGTCTAACCTGTTAACACTGCTTTCATGCTCAACCGGCAAATCAATCGAACAGTTAATTCCTGAATATGAAGATAAAATGTATGGCCATCTAAAGAAAGATACGGCAGAAGCGGTTGTTGAATTATTAGAGCCAATACAAGCGCGTTTTAGAGAGTTGCGTGCAGATGAGCAAGCCTTGCAAGAAATTGCGCGTGTCGGGGCTGTAAAAGCGCGTGAACGTGCGAGTGTGACACTAGCGAAAGTTTATGACCGCATCGGTTTCTTACCAAAATAGTTACGATCTATTTTATATAAGACCTCTCATAAGAGAGGTCTTATTATGCTAGCTTAACCCAGCCCTTTTCCTGCATCTTTTTTATTAATAAGTTCAATCATATAACCGTCAGGATCTTTAACAAAAGCGATCACTGTTGTACCGCCTTTTACAGGGCCTGCTTCACGTGTGATTTGCCCGCCCATCGCTTTGATTTTATCGCAGGTTGCATAAATATCATCTGTTTCAATCGCGATATGGCCATAAGCATTACCCAAATCATAGCTGCTGTTTTCCCAGTTATAGGTCAGCTCAAGCACGGTTGAATTTGACTCATCACCATAACCCAGAAAAGCTAATGTATATTTATAGTCGGCATTTTCAGACTGACGAATTAATTTCATATCTAAAATATGGGTGTAAAAATCGATCGATTTTTGTAAATCAGCAACACGTAACATGGTGTGTAATAAGCGCATATTAACCTCTTTTTATTTTGTAAAAACTGAGTTTATCTTATCTTCTTTCATTTCACACCTTCTGCACTAACGGTTATTAATAAAAATCAGATACAAAAAAACCACCAGAAGGTGGTTTTTAAAAAAAGATCTGGATGTTAACTAAATCCCTTGTATTAAGAATTCAACGGTAGCTGCAATCTCATCATCACTGCAATCGGCACAGGTGCCTCTTGCAGGCATCGCATTAAAACCCTCTGTCGCATGTTTTATTAATATATTCTTGCCTTGTGCAATACGTGGCTGCCATGCCTGCACGTTACCTTTAAGGGGGGCGCCAGCTGCACCTGTGGCATGACAGGCAACACAGTAAGTATTGTAAATCTTCTCGCCTGTTCGTGGCCCGGCAGGCTCATCGGCAACAGTGCTTTGCTGCGCAGTTACTATTCCACCATCGAGATAAACACTGCCCACTGGGGCGATGCGCTTAGCAACGGCAGCTTCAGAAAGATCTTGTGCGAAACTCGGCGCGCTAATCAAGCTCATTGCTAAGGTGATTAGCAGGGGGATACGGTTACTCAGGTGCACGACAGACTCCAGATCTTTATTTATGTTGTAAAAATGTTAATTATAACGGGGTTGTTTGTAACTACCAATCTCTTTATCTGAATTATTGTTTCCAGTTCACTATTTTTTTCTCTTTGCCCATGAACAAACGGCGAATATTGCTGATATGACGAAGAAGGATTAATACTGAAAGCATTATGACGGGGAGCGTATATTCAGGCTTTAAATGGTCAACAAAAAAAGGCGCGGCAATGGCGGTGATAATAGCGGCTAAAGAGGCATAACCGCTGGCCGCTACGGTCAGCAGCCAGGTTAAAACAAGTAAGCCGGTCATATCCATACCTAAAGGCAGTAATGTACCCAGACCCGTGGCGACACCCTTGCCGCCTTTAAATTGAAAATAGGGCGGGAAAATATGGCCTAAGCAAGTGGCAATGCCGACAAAGCCAATGATCACCGGTTGATAACCAAAAAAATAAGCGAGGTAAACGGGCAGGGTACCTTTTAAAAGGTCAAATATAAGCACGGCACTGGCGGCTTGCGCGTGATGCAGGCGCAGCATATTGGTCGCCCCTGGGTTTTTAGAGCCCTGCAGACGGGGATCTGGCCACCCCTTAAGACGACATAATAATATCGCCCCGTTAAGGCCGCCAAACAGGTAGGCGCAAACAATAAATAATAGGGTGGTCAGGATAATCATTTGTATTTATTTCTTCTCGATCAGGTAAAATACAGCATTTTTACAGTCCATTGATATTAATTGCTCTTTGATAGTACGTGGATTTTTGTGTAAGTGATAGCGTTTTAAAGGTTTTCAGAATGGATATTGTTTTTATTAAACAGTTAGAAGTTATTAGCACTATTGGTGTGTACGACTGGGAAAAATCACTGCAGCAAAAGCTCTATTTTGATTTAGAGATGGCATTTGATAACAAACCCGCCGCCGCAAGTGATGATATCAATTTAGCGCTTAATTATTTTAGCGTATCACAAAGGGTCAGTCAGTTTGCCCAAACTAATCAGTTCGAACTGATTGAAACCATGGCGGAATCCGTTGCGGCGCTTATTATGACAGAGTTCTCTGTGCCGTGGATTAGAGTAACCTTACACAAACCGGGGGCATTACCCAAAGCGCAAAGCTTAGGTGTGCAGATAGAGCGCGGTACTCGCTAGTGGCGGACGTTTTTATCGGCATCGGCTCAAGTATTAATAAACTGGAGAGTATCCAGCGGGGCTTAGCCTCGTTAAACCTTGCCTTTGGTGAATTGTGCATATCGTCTGTTTATGAAAGTGAAGCGGTGGGATTTACCGGAGGCAATTTTTATAACTTAGTGGTTGGTCTGCATACGACTCTGACGCCACAAGCCCTGATTGCGCAATTAAAAGCGATTGAATTCAAACATGGCCGCCCCGAAAACGCGATTAAGTTTGCGCCGAGAACCCTGGATTTAGATCTGCTTTTATATGATCAGCTGATTGATAAAAGCATTGATCTACCACGCGATGAAATAACTAAAAATGCCTTTGTATTAAAACCGTTAGCCGAATTGGCGCCGTTATTAATACACCCCGTTTTAGGGCAAACGCTGCAAACATTGTGGTCTAATTACCCCAAAGAGAAGCAAAAATTATGGCTGGTTGATATTGCGCTTTAACTTTTCGTTTATAACTATAATACCTATACAGATAGAGAATAAAAATGTCCTTACTTGAAATTGTTGTCCTCGCCTTGATTCAGGGTTTAACCGAGTTTTTACCTATTTCCAGCTCCGCACATCTGATTTTGCCCTCACAACTGTTCGGTTGGCAAGATCAAGGTTTAGCATTTGATTTGATACTTAATATCGGCACGCTTGCGGCTGTTATAATTTACTTCCGCGTTGAAGTTGTCAATATGTCACGGGCCTGGTTCGGCTCCTTGCGAGGCAAAGCAAAAACACAAGACAGCCGTCTCGCATGGTGGATTATCTGGTCTACGATCCCGGCTGCTTTGGTGGGTTTTTTTGGAAAATCGCTAGTGGAAACTTATCTGCGCAGCGGTTATGTCATTGCGATAACGACAACTGTTTTTGGCCTGCTGCTTTGGTGGGCGGATGCTAACGCGCAGCAACTAAAAACAGAATATCAAACCGGTATTAAAGGGGCTATTCTGATTGGTCTTGCGCAGGTACTTGCTTTGATTCCGGGAACGTCTCGTTCTGGGATCACTATTACCGCAGGTCTTATGTTCGGGTTAACACGCAATGCCGCCGCTCGCTTCTCATTTCTTATGTCGATCCCGATTATTTCTATGGCTTCAGGCTATGATCTGCTCAAATTCATAATGTCTGATGAATATGTGGATTGGGGAGCATTGTATCTTGGTGCGGGTATCTCCTTTGCCAGTGCGCTTTTATGTATTCACGGATTTTTACTATTGCTTAATAAAGTGGGCATGATGCCGTTTGTTATCTACCGTTTACTGCTCGGCGGCGCGCTCTTTTATATTTTGGCGACAGTATAAGCAAGCGCTTGGGGCTACGCCTGCCCCGCTTGGCGTACTTTTTCCTGGTATTGCTTAACCACTAAAATACGGGCCTCTAATAAGGCCTGTTTAATTTCTGCACCTTTAAAACCCTGCTTGATAATATTCTGGACATCTACCTGCGCGGCAAGCTGAAACGCCTGCCAGATATAATCTGCGCTCGGGTACTCCTTTTCTTCAAATCCCGTTCTCCCCTTTGAATCGGCAACACAGCATTGCAGCATCTGTAAAAATCGCTGCGGTTTACGCCAAGCATCATTTTTATCCATCAATTTAATTAAGGTTGCAGCTTTTAACTCAAAGGCATTATGGATAACAGTATGATGCTCACTCACTAGCAGAGCTAGGTCACGGCATTCGTTGGGAACTTTAAGGCGCAAACATAAGGCCTTGATTGTTTCTAAGCCAAGAAAACCATGGCCTTTATGGCTTGGCCAATTTTCCTTGGGGGTGAGTGCTTTACCAAGATCATGCACTAAGCAGGCAAAACGAAAAGCGAGGGAGTCAGAGAGTTTAGCCGCCTGTTCAACCACCATCAGCGTATGGATACCCGTATCAATTTCAGGGTGCCATTTTGCCGGCCCGGGAATGCCAAACAGCGCATCAATTTCAGGGAATAAAATGGCCAGTGCGCCACACTCGCGCAGCACCTCGAAATAGATTTGTGGACTATCCGTTTGTAGTGCTTTTGCTGTTTCCAGCCAAATGCGCTCAGCTGTTAAGTGATTTAATTCACCACTTTGGGTTAATTGCTGCATCAAAGCGAGGGTTTCCGGTGCAATAGTAAAGCCGAGTTGATAAAAACGTGCGGCAAAACGTGCCACGCGCAGAACGCGCAGGGGATCTTCACTGAATGCGGGGGAAATATGGCGAAGTTTTTTGTTTTTCAGATCTGCTAAGCCGTTATAAGGGTCAATCAGTTCGCCTTGCTGCGACTGTGCAATTGCATTAATGGTTAAGTCTCGACGCTGTAAGTCATCGTTCAGCGTAACATCTTCTCCCGCGTAGCAGGAAAAACCGGTATAGCCGGAACCCTGTTTACGCTCAGTGCGGGCCAGTGCATATTCTTCGCCTGTTTTTGGGTGTAAAAAGACAGGGAAATCTTTTCCCACCTGCTGATACCCTAATTGTAAAAGTGTTTCCGGGTTACTGCCGATCACCACATAATCGCGATCTTTCACTTTAAGTTGCAATAATTGATCTCGAACTGCACCACCGACTAAAAATACTTGCATTGTTTTCCCTCTTTATCACTTATTTAGTTATTATACCCATGATACCTCAATATGCTTTATCAGGACTCAGCTCGGAGGCCAGAATAAGGCGCAGCATCAAGGTAATGGTTGTTCCCTACCGAATGCTGTAACGCAATACTGGTTTTCGAGCTGAGCCCCCGCAGGGCAAGCCAAATTGTACTCATCTGCGTCGTTATAAAATCTCAATGTAGAGTAACTATACTTCAATTTTATGCCTAGCATCTAAGTACCATTTGGCTTGCTGATTTTGCATCTTGAGGTAACATGGGTATATATGCAATTAACACCGTCATCACTATTTGTTTGGGACTTCTTTATGTATCAAGATTTCTTTTCTTTAAAAGAACAGCCTTTTTCAATTTCGCCGGATCCTGATTTTCTCTTTCTAAGTGATCGCCACAAGGAAGCGCTGGCGCATTTAAATTATGGTCTGCAGGGCAACGGTGGGTTTGTTTTATTAACCGGGGAAGTGGGCACTGGTAAAACAACGGTTTGCCGCTCTTTACTGCAAAATATGCCCACCAATACCGATGTCGCCTTTATTTTAAACCCGGCATTAACCGAAATTGAATTACTCGCATCTATTTGTGATGAGTTTAAGATTGAATATAAGCAGGATAATCCCAGCTTAAAACTGTTATTTGATGCGTTAACGACGTGGATGATGAGCAATCTTTTGTCGGGAAGAGGTGCAATTGTACTGATTGATGAAGCGCAGCACTTAAGCTTTTCGGTATTAGAGCAGCTGCGTTTATTAACCAATATAGAATCGAATAATAAAAAACCGTTACAGGTTATTCTGATAGGTCAGACTGAACTGCAGCAAAAATTAAAGCAAACTGAGTTACGTCAGCTTGCGCAAAGGATCACTGCCCGGTACCACTTGCTGCCCCTTACTCGCCAAGAAAGCGAATATTATATTCAGCACCGTTTAAATGTCGCAGGGGCAAGCTTCCCTATTTTTGAACGTGCTGCAGTGACACAAATATTTAAAATAAGTCAGGGGATCCCGCGTTTAATTAATCTGTTAAGCGATCGCAGTTTGTTATGTGCATATTCACAAAACTCACTAAAAGTCAGCGCACAAATGGTTAAGAAAGCTGGCCATGAAATGGCGATCTCCGAGACCCGTGGATCGTTTGGCGGTGTCTTTAAAAACAGCTGGCGATTAATGCTGGTGGCTTTTTTGACGCTATTTACCCTGTTTCAGGCCGTGCCAATTATAGCTCAATGGAGTGAGCCAAAAGCACCGTTAACAGAGCTAACAGATAGAATAGAACCAATTGCTCCGATTGAAAATGAGCAGCCGGATATTCCTGAAGCGCTTGATTGGTTTGATGCTTACCCGCAATTGAATGTAGACAATATAACTTTTGCAAATGCTTTAACTGACTTATATGCGGTGTGGGGATACCAAACAGAAGTCCGCAGTGTTAGTTGCGAACAGGGAAGCGTGGCATTGTTATCCTGTTATTCCACAAACAGTAGTTTGCAAAAACTAAAGCAATTAAATTATCCTGCGGTGATTAAATTAATAAATGGGGAAAAATACCTTTATGTGGTCATTTATAAAGCGTCTGATAACTATCAATTACTGATCGCAGATCAAACTATCGAGGTCTCAGAAGCTTGGTTAAAAGAGTATTGGAATGGTGGAATAACCTTATTGTGGAAAGCGCCCTTTATTGTCGATAAACCTCTTAAATTTGGAGCGGAAAATAAACAGATTGCTTGGTTGAATAACCAATTCGATAAAATTAATTATCGCCAGCCAACTAACAATCCGCGCTTTGATTTGCAATTATTAGAGCAAGTAAAACAGTTTCAAAGTAACAATAATCTCAGTGATGATGGTATTGTTGGTGCTCGTACGTTAATGCTTCTGATGCAACAATTAAACCCAGACTTACCCCGATTAATGCAGGATGAACACTAATGTCGACGATTTTACGTGCGTTACAAAAACAAAAATCAGAGCAGTTGCACACTATGTCTGCTTTTATTGAAAAAGATTCTGGCAGCCTAAAATGGAAGGTGGCACTGTTTTCCTCATCATTAGTGATTATAAGTTTGCTCGCTATGGTTATCTACCTGTTAGTAAAACCTATAAATGAAGCGCAAAAGGCAACTTTATTTACCTCCCCGATTGCGCTTATGGACAGTGAAAAGAAAGAGGTACCAGCTATTCCTAAAAAAGCAGAAGAGAAGTTGGTAAGTAAAATCAGCTTTGATCTGAAGCCTCTGCCAGAGGCTGTCCAAATAGAAAAACCATTAGCTGCGATCGATGCAGTGCAGCCCAAGCAGGGGCTAGATAACCAAGAGATCGACGCTGCACCAAAGGAGCAACTTCCTTTGGTCGTTTCGGCAGAGAAACCACAAGCGTCAGTAGAAAACAACAAGGATCAGATAGACTATAGTGAGACTTCCGCCGATCTGCAGCAACGCTTTGAAAACGCATTAGTAATGAGTGACATTGAAGATAAAGAGATCGTTGAGCCAACGCGCGAGGATAGCGGTGACGGTCGTGATATTTATCAGATGAGTCGTGAGTTTCAGGAGAAAGTGCCCGCCATAAGTTATGACTCGCATATGTATTCTTCAGTTGCAAAAGATCGTTGGATTCGGATTAATAATGAGGATTTAGTTGAGAAACAGTTTGACAGTTCAGGACAAATCCAAGTTGTTGAGATTCAGGCGAATCGAACCATCTTTCGTTTAGGGCGACAAAGTTTTAGTTTAGAGTCACTCAATGATTGGCAGGGTTTTTAGACCCTGTAAATAATAAGTAAAACGCACTTAAAAATGCGTTTACTTATTGTTATTAATAGGTCAGGTAGTTAATCTACCAATTGTTCTTATTTTTTTTACGGCGCGGCAAGAAAGGAAGAATCAGGCCAATTAAGAGACCGAAGAATAGTACGCTGCCCCCATACATCATCCATTCCATTTTAATCCGTTCATCTTTTGTATCCTGCAGCAGGTCCAATTCGAGATTTTGCGCCTTAAGATCTTCAATGATTGCGAGCAATTTTTCTTTTTCTGTTATTGATTGCATTTGTTCTTGCAAGATCTGCTCATTTTCTTGGGCTATATTGGCAAGTTTTGTCTGCGCTGTCGCTAATTGCTGTTTGATTTCCGGTAACAAGGTTTTTGCGGGTAATGATTCTTGTAATTGTGCGTTTTTTACCCAGCCTGTTTTGTTATCCTCAGTCTTTACCTGCATAAATTTAGTCTTGCTATCGTATTGTAAGGTTGTCACCGGCTCGCCGACTTTAAGCGTACCGATAATGCGATAATCTAAGCTTGGGCCAGAGTGAAGATAGATGAATAGTTCGTCACTAACATAACGAGTTGCTGCAAATAGATTCATACAAAGCGTTAGTGAAAGTATGCCAAGAATAGTGTTAAATTTTTTCAAAGGATAATATCCTGTTAGCTAAAGTGGGTTAAAAGATATTCTACACACAGTCTACCTCAAGATGCAAAAATCAGCGAGTAGAGAGGCGCCCTATTTAATGGGTGAAGTTGAAAGCTTATTCATTTTAGCTCAACGCTTGTTAACGCAAAAGAGAGCTTGCGCTCCCTTTATTTTATCTACAGATACGGTTGGTTAGCTAAAAAAAGCTTTTAACATGTAGAAGAATATAATCGATAGACTAGCGCCAATCGGCAGTGTCACAATCCACGAAATAACAATGTTACGTACCACGCCGAGATTAAGTGCGGCGATCCCTCTTGCCATGCCGACCCCTAGTACTGCACCAACAAGTGTTTGTGTTGTTGATATGGGTAACCCGGTACCGGATGCAATAACAACCGTTGAAGCAGCGGCAAGTTCAGCAGCAAAACCACGGCTTGGCGTTAGGTGGGTAATACCCTGACCTATAGTTGCCATAACACGCTTACCAAAGATAGCTAAGCCAAGCACGATACCTACGCCACCTAAGGGTAGAATCCACCAAGCTAAGGTAGCTTCTTTCGCTATTTCGCCATCATGGCCAACAATGCTAACAACGGCAGCAAGTGGCCCAATCGCGTTGGCTACATCGTTTGAACCATGTGCAAAGGCCATCGCACAAGCGGTGACAATCATTAACACAGCAAATATTTTTTCCACATTGGCAAAATGCATGTCTTTATCAGCGCGTGGATCTATTTTTATGCGATTGATATAGATTTTACCTACAATCGCAATAACCACACCAACAGCGATAGCTAGTAGCAAGGCTTCATTTGAGGTGAAATGTAAGCCGATATGTTTTAACCCTTTTTTAATGGTTACCAGCGAAAGTATAAAACCTGCAAGGAACATATAAACCGGTACATAGCGTTTTGCATTGCGAATAGGATTGTCAGTATCAAAAATTAATTTTTGCGAGCTCATAAATATAAAGTAAGCAATAATACCGGAGATAAGCGGTGTAATAATCCAGCTACCTATGATTGCAATCACACCACTCCAGACAACACTGTCCATACCAACACCGACCGCAGAAAACCCGACGATAGCACCGACAATCGAGTGCGTGGTTGATACTGGCCAGCCAAAATAGGACGCGATAATTAACCAGGTGCCAGCCGCCAATAGTGCAGCTGTCATCCCAAATACTAATAATTCGGGTTGATGAATATAGAAACTCACATCAATAATACCCTTACGGATAGTGGATGTTACCTCTCCGCCTGCTAAATAAGCACCGGCAAATTCAAAGATCATCGCAATAATTATTGCTTGTTTGATAGTCAGTGCTTTTGAGCCGACTGAGGTGCCCATTGCATTGGCTACATCGTTTGCACCAATACCCCAGGCCATAAGAAAGCCCACTGCGGCAGCAAAAATAACTAACATACTGCCGTAAGAAGATAAAATGTCCATAATAGTTCCTTTGAGTGTTGCTATCTAACTAGGATAAGTTCAAGTTGCGTGCCGATTAGTTCAGAGTGATCGGCAAGTTGTCCAACCCATTCCACTATTTGGTAAAGAAACATAATATCAACAGGGTTGTGATGTTGCTCTACTTCTAAAAGTTTACGGCGAAGTCTTATCTGTAATGTGTCGGTATCATCTTCAATTCGTGCAAGTTCGGCGATCATTTTAGTAACAACATCGACTTCACGGCCGCGAAATCCTGTTTCTAATAATTCATCGAGCTCATTGATTGCGGTTTGAGCTTGTTTGATGGCATCTAAACTACGCTGCAGATAGGTCATGAAATCGGTTTTTATTTCACTTGGTAACTCTAATTTACGACCTAACACACGACCGGAAATATCTTTTGCTG